>JAJYJF010000180.1 GCA_021796375.1 Chloroflexota bacterium
TTCATCGGTGGGGGTTGGCTGCGCCGTCCTGGCCCGGTCGGTCAGCCACAGGCTGGTGATCTCGCCGCGCAGGCTGTCTCGTTCGCGGGCGGTCTCCTCGGGCAGGCAGGTCGGGTCGTTCAGGCTGGCGAGCAGGCTGCTGATCCGCTGGATCTTGGAGAGGACCGTACGGCGGCGCGATTCGGTGGGATGGGCGGTGAGGACGAGCTCGATCTGCAGCCCGCCGACCAGCTCCGCCATCCCTTGCATGCCGACGCCGCGGGCGTGCAGCTCGGCCACGGCTTCCTCAATGCTGTCGTGGACGGGGGCCGGGGATCTTCGCCGGGCTTCCTGGCGCACCGACTGCAGGCGGGAAATGTCTTCGGCGGTATTGACCAGGTCAAAGTAGAGAGCGAAAGCCGAGGCGGTGGCCCAGGCAGTGTGCGCGTCCAGCCCGGCCACGGCCGCCTGCAGGGCATCCGCGCCCCGGGCCGCCTGCTGCGCGTCTTCCGACCGGCGGGCCTTGCCCGCCGCGCGGATGCCCTCCTCGATATCGAAGAACGCGCGCGATTCCTGCTCGAGAAGCACCTGCCCGAGCAGGTCGCCCAGCATGTGGATGGTGGCTGATAAGTCCATGCAGAAATGTTACAGCGCTGGGGGGGAGTTGTCAATTTTTAGGAGAGTTCTCCCGTCTGGCTGGCCGGATACAGTACAATAGGGCCATCCCAGCAGGTTGCGAGGTACCCTCATGCCCTATTTTTGGAACGCGGAAATTTCAATCACCCTCTTCCTCCAGGGCCTGGGGAGCTGGCTGGTGGTTCCCATGCGCGCTTTCTCCTACCTGGGCCAGGCGGATTTTTTCCTGCTGGTTCTGCCCGCGCTCTACTGGTGCGTGGATGCCGGCCTGGGCTTCCGGATCGGGACCATGCTGCTTCTGGGGACCAACCTGAACAGCATCCTGAAGGTGATGTTCCACGCCCCGCGCCCGTTCTGGTACAGCGGCGACGTGAAAGCGCTGGGCAGCGAGATCACGTTCGGCTTTCCTTCCAACCACGCCCAGACCAGCGCCGGTTTATGGGGGCTGGCTGCGGCCAGGTTTAAAAAAGCCTGGCTGTGGGCGGCCGCCGTTGTTGTGACCCTGGGGGTCGGGGTCTCGCGGGTGACCCTCGGGATGCATTTCACCAGCGACGTGGTCGCCGGCTGGCTGATCGGGATCCTGCTGGTGGTCCTCTTCACCCTCCTGGACGCTCCGCTGACCCGCTGGCTCGAGCGGAGGACCTTCTGGCAGCTGGCATCCCTTGGAGCGGCCGTATCCCTGCTCATGATCGGGCTGCAGCTGGGCGCAAACCGGGCGGTAGCCTCGGTCAGCTTCCCCCTGGCCTGGGTGATGAACGCCCGGAACGCCAGCCCGCATGCCTTGCCGGACCCGCTGGAGATCTCCACCACCCTGACCGTGGCGGGGATCTGGCTGGGGTTGTCTGGCGGGGCCGCCTGGCTGCGCGCCCGCGGGGGCATCGACCTGTCCGGCTCCCTCGAGGTGCGGGGCGCCCGCTACCTGCTGGGGCTGGTCGGGATCTTCATTCTATATCTGGGTCTGGGCGCCGTACTCCCCCGCTCTCCGGACCTATTGGGGGACGTCCTGCGCTACCTGCAGTCCGCGCTGATCGGGGCGTGGGTTTCCGCCGGCGCGCCGCTGCTGTTTATCCGCCTGGGGCTGGCAGCAGCCAGGAGCTCGGGCGAGACGCCCCTCCTGGTGGAGAACCTGCCCGCGGAGGGCTGAGGCCGGGCAGCGTAGCCCCCATCCCTGAGATCGATACGATGGAAATCCTGGGCAGCCGCGACGGCGCCACGCCTTTCCCGGCCACCATCGCGATCGATTCCGTGCGCGCCTGGCAGAGGTCGGGTTCAGTTCCGCCTGATCAGGATGCTAAGACCCCCTATTCGGTCCGCGCCGTGACCCCGTCCGTGGGCTCGCCCAGGAATTCGAACCAGGCTTTTTTGGCGCACGGGTACTTCTTGGCGGCCTCGGCCAGCTCCATAAACGCCTGGATGGTCACCTCGAAACGCCGCATGAGCCCTTCGGCGGCGATTTCACCATCCGGTTTGAAGGCCAGGTGCGCCTGAGACAGGGCGAACATATCCGGGAAGACGCGCGCGCCGAGGTGCTCCAGCGGGATCCGCAGCGACCAGAGGCCCCGGCTCCCGCCTGTCATGGACGGGGAGGCGGACATAATCAGCCCGTGCCGCTCGTTGAAGGGCTGCGGGCTGAACCGCGAGACCCAATCGATCGCGTTCTTGAGCACGCCGGGGACGGACGCGTTGTACTCGGGCGAGGCGATCACGAAGGCATCGCTCTCCCGCAGCCGGCGGTTGAGCGCCTCGGCGCCGGGCGGAAAGCCTTCGCTATCCTGCGCGTCCTGGTCGTAGGAAGGCGCGTCAAATTCGGGCATACCGGCCAGGTCCACAACCCCACCGTGCTTCTCGATCATCCGCGCGGCGAGGGCGGCCAGCTGCGAGTTCAGCGAGCCCTCCCGCAGCGACGCGGAGAACACCAGAAACCGGATCGGCTCCTGCAGCTTGAATGAAAGACGTTCCTCGAAAGTGTCCATGATTTTCCTCGATTCAAGAGTTCATTAAAAGGGATCGGGCCGCTCGCGGCCCGCGAAAACCCACCAGGTCAGGATGCTCAGGCCCAGCCAGGCGAGCAGCGCCAGCAGCAAAATCAGCTCCGGCGCCATCCGCGCCGGCAGCAGCCACATCACCGCCCCGAAAGCCAGCAGGCCGGTCGAGCCGTACACCGCCCCGCCGGCCGTCTTCCCCGCGGTATGCTCCCCCACATCCAGGCTTTTTTCCTCGCTGTTCCCTTTCTGCTGCTCCTTCTCCTTCTGGTGGGTCTGCACCAGGGTGATGCTGGCGGGGAAAATGGAGGGAACCGCCAGGAACAGCCCGCCGATCACCGGGCCGTAGCGCAGGGCGACCCACCCGGTGGCCGCGGTCATGAGGCCCCCGAAGAGGAAGCGGATCAGGAACTCGTACCATTTCGTTTGCTTGAGCGATTCCGGTGAGACTCGAACGCGCATCCCGGGCCTACCTGAGAAAGACGAACCAGAGACCGAGGGCCACCGCCAGCCAAACCAGGTACGCCAGCACGGTCGCCGCCAGGCTGTGCCAGCTCATTTTGGCCGTCAGGTAGCTGGTGAACCAGCTGTAAACCCCCAGGGCCACCGCCCCGGCGTGCATCGAGCGGCCTTCGACCGGGACCTTCTGCAGCTCACCCTGCACAAAGGCCAGCCCAAGCGATGCCAGCGCCACCGTGGGCGCCGCGGCAAAGATCCCCGAGAAGGAGCGGGGGCGGAAAAGCCCGCCAACGACCGCGAACAATGAGACGATCAAACCGCCGAACAGAAACCGGATGATATATTCCACGGACAATGCCCTTCCTGCAGATAGTCCCCTCGATCCCGGCACGGCTAAGCTTATTTTATCCAATTTATCACAATTATTTTTCCTCGACCCGGTATACAATATCTAAAAGTCTCGGCCGGCCCAACCTGCCTTCGGGCAGACGGGAAGGCCGGGGCTCGAACGCATGGGGGATCATGGGCTTATATATCTTTGATAAAGACGGGACATTGGTAGCCAATAAAAAGACCTGGTTCAGGCTGAGCCAGCCAGTCCTGCGGCCGGAGGACCAGGTTTTAAAGCCGGGAGTATTTGAAAAACTGGCCCAGCTGCGCGGTGCGGGCCACACCCTCGCCATCGCCAGCAACCAGCACGCGGTTGCCAGGGGGTGGATCACCCTGGACGAGGCCGGGGAGATGGTGGCCAACTGTATCCAGAAGGTGGGCGGGGTCAGCGCCTGGCGGATCTGCGCGTACGAAAAGAACGCCCCCCTGCGGATCGACGGCCGGCCGAATCCCTACCGGAAAGAAACAACCTGCGAGAAGCCGGCGCCGGGCATGCTGCTCGACCTCATGGAAGCGCTCGGTTTCCCTCCCGGCGAAACCGTTGCGGTCGGGAATTCGTGGAAGGACCGCAAAGCCGCCAGGGCTGCCGGGGTCCGCTTCGTCCCGGCGCACGATTTTTTCAAGCCGTCGAAGCCGGACCGGTGAGCGGACCTCGCCGTATCGGCAATCCAGGTCCGGGCGCGGCAGGCGCAGAGCCACCCGCCCGGTGAGGAAGGGGCAAAGGCATTCCGGGGGTTGCTCGAGGATTCGAGGAGGAGAGATGAAGCTGGTTCCACTGATGACCTTGAGGGCTCAATTCGGTTCTCCGACGAAATTCGGAGCAGGGCCAGAGGGAACCCGCACCTACGCGTACCTGCTGGGCGGCGCGGTGGAGGGGCCGCGCCTGAAGGGGCATTTCCTGCCCATCGGCGGGGAATTTGGGCTGACGGACGCGCGCGGCATCTTCCGCCCGGACGTGCGTGGCGTCATCGAAACCGGGGATGGCGCGCCCGTTTATGTCCAGATCACCGGCGTTCACGCGGTGGACGCGGCGGCGCCAGCCGCCGGGGCCGCGCGGCCAGGGACGGACTTCGGCGAGGACTACTTCATGGTCCACCTGCGCATGGAGACCGGCGACCCGCGCTACGACTGGCTCAACCGCGTGGTGGCGGTCGGCGAAGGGTGATTCTTACCGGACCTGGTGATCGAGGTGCGCTGCTACGAGCTGCAGAACGGCTGAGCGGCGCTCGCCGGGGCGCGGGCGGATCTCAGGTTGGGCAGGTTCGCAAAGGGTGCGTCCCAGTTTATTAGCCCCGGGGGGGGGGGGCATCGCCAATAGTTTGGGATGTGTCCATTCACAAACTCCCTATTGAATCTCGACCTCAAGTTGTATATACTACTGTAATTATTAATTGATTCCTTCCCCAGATGGGTCAGAAAACACATCTGTAGTGAAGCAAGCCCGTGAGGGGAATCTACCCTATTTCCGAAACCCATTGAACACCTGGGTTCCGGTATTCTTTCAATTATTCCAACCCGGACGAGGCGAGCCATGATCCCATCCATCCGCAGTGACGATCTCCCGGACCGGCCGTATGGGCCGGAAAGCGACGCGTGCGCCATTTACCTGGCGGTGCGCAAGCACGGGCAGAGCACCTTCGGGACGCTCAAGCGTTCGATCGGGGCGCTCGTTGCGATGGGGCACCGCACCGGTTTCGTCAACGGTGAGGGTGACGGCGCTGGCGTCCAGACCGACATCCCGCGGCGGCTGTGGGCGCGCAAGCTCAGCCAGGCCAACCTGCGCGCCGCGCTGACTTCGCACACGGGCTTCTGGGTCGGGCACCTCTTCGTCCCTAAATCGATCGACAACGCCGAGTTGCACGACCGCATCGGGTTCGCCTTCGAGCAGGCCGGGCTGAACCTCATCTACCAGGAACTCGGCCGCACGCGCCCGGAAGTCCTGGGCGCCTTCGCCCGCCAGGACCCGCCGGCCTTCTGGCAGCTGGCCGGATACGCCGAGCTGCCCGGCCTCGAGAAACGCCTGCTCGAGGCGCAAACCTACCTGGAGAACGCCTTCCCCATCCATT
Source organism: Chloroflexota bacterium (assembly GCA_021796375.1). GTDB lineage: Bacteria > Chloroflexota > Anaerolineae > Anaerolineales > Anaerolineaceae > JAJYJF01. Next base: position 5,513 of record JAJYJF010000180.1, read on the forward strand.
TCCTCTCGCTCAGCCCGAACGTGGTGGTCTA
>JAJYJF010000181.1 GCA_021796375.1 Chloroflexota bacterium
TGGCGGTTGCGGGAGATTTCGACACCGCCGCCATGCTGAGGCGGATCAACGAGATCTACGCGCCGATCGCACCGGGTGAGGTAAAGTCTTACCAGCCGCAGCCGGAGCCCCCCGGTTCCGCTGAAAAGCGGGTGGAGGTCAGCGGTCCCGGCGAGACGGCATACATCTCCCTGGCATACCATGCTCCGGCAGGCTGCGATCCGGATTTCCTGGTCTTCACCGTGCTCGATTCCCTCCTGACCGGTCCCAGCGGATTAAACATGTTCGGCGGCGGCGGGATCTCCAACAAAACCTCCCGGCTGTACCGCGCCCTGGTTGAGAAAGAGCTGGCGGTCAGCGTCAGCGGTGGGCTTCAGGCGACGATCGATCCCTACCTGTACGATATCACCGCCACCGTCCACCCCCGGCGCGCGCCGGAGGAGGTGACCCGGGCGATCGACGTTGAGGTCGCCTGGCTGCAGGAAGCGGCGGTCTCGCCGGACGAGGTCGCCCGGGCGATCAAACAGGCCCGGGCAATGTTCGCCTACGGCAGTGAGAACATCACCAACCAGGCATACTGGCTGGGGTTCTCGGAGATGTTCGCCGACTACGATTGGTTCCTCAGCTACCTGGACCGCCTCGCGGCAGTCACCCCGCAAGAGATCCAGCGGGTGGCCCAGAAATATTTGGTCCCGGAGAACCGGGTGGTCGGGACGTATCTGCCGGTCAACAGCGCGGAGGTCAGCGATGCAGACGCCAGCTAATTTGAATGCGCTTCCGGGGGCGGATGACATTTCCCGGGAGGTCCTCGAGAATGGGATCACCGTCCTCTGCCGGCCGAACTACAACAGCCCGTCCGTGGTGATCAGCGGGTACCTGGCCAACGGTTCGCTGGCCGATCCGGATGCGAGGCTGGGGCTGGCCCAGTTCACCGCGCTGGGGCTGATGCGCGGGACAGCCGCCCACACCTTCCACCAGATCTACGATCTGCTCGAATCGGCCGGGGCAAACCTCGGCTTTGGGGTGGGGATGCACACCACCAGCTTCTCGGGCCGCGCGCTGGCGGAGGATTTGCCGCTGCTGTTCTCCCTGCTCACGGACGCGGTCTGCCAGCCGGTCTTCCCGCCCGCCGAAATCGAGCGGCTCCGCACCCAGCTGATGACCTCGCTGGCCATCCGCGCCCAGGATACCTCCGAGATGGCCTCCATGGCTTTTGACGAGATGGTGTATGCCAACCACCCGTACGCCCGCCCCGAGGATGGGTTTCCGGAGACGGTCCAGGCGATCTCCATCGAGGATCTCGCCGGGTACCAGCGCGCGTATTACGGCCCGCGCGGGATGGTCATCGTGATTGTGGGAGCGGTCGACCCCCAGCAGGCGGTCGATCAAGTGCGCAGCACCCTGGGCAGCTGGGCCAACCCGCTCCAGCAGGACCTCCCGTCCCTCCCGCCGCTCGCGCCGCTCACCCAGGCCGCCGCCCGGCAGGTGAACATCCCCGGTAAGAGCCAGGCTGACCTGGTGATGGGCGGGCAAGGCCCCAGCCGGAAATCGGCGGATTACCTGCCCGCCTCGCTCGGGAACAGCGTGCTCGGCCAGTTTGGCATGTACGGGCGCATCGGCGATGTGGTCCGCGAGCAATCGGGGCTGGCCTACTACTCCTATTCCACGCTGAACGCGGGGCAGGGTCCGGGCTCGTGGGAGGTCTCGGCCGGGATCAACGCCGCCAACCTGGAAAAGACCATCGCGCTGGTCCAGCAAGAGATTCGCCGCTTCGTCAATGAGCCGGTTTCCCCGGAAGAGCTTGCCGACAGCCAGGCGAACTTTATCGGCCGGATGCCGCTGACCCTGGAATCCAACATGGGCGTGGCGGGCGCGCTTCTCAACCTGGAGCGCTTCGAGCTCGGGCTGGACTACTACCGGCGCTACGCCGGCCTGGTGAGGGCCGTGACGCCCGCGGAAGCACTGGACGTCGCCCGCCGCTACCTCGACCCCGAACGCCTGGTGATCGCCAGCGCCGGGACGTTCCAGGAGGCGTGAGCGCGGGTGAAGGTCCTGACCATCAGCGACGTCGAGGTGAACCTGCTGTATAACCCCCGAATCAGGGAGCGGTTCGCCGGCGTGGACGTGATCTTAAGCTGCGGGGACCTTCCCTACTATTACCTGGAATACATCCTGAGCATGCTGGACGTGCCGCTGTTTTATGTCAACGGCAACCATCACAACCAGATGGAAGATGGGGCGGAGGGCTCGCACCGCTACCCGTGGGGTGGATATAACCTCAACCGCCGGGTGAAGCGGGATGGGGAGCTCCTGCTCGCCGGCATTGAAGGGTCGATCCTGTATAATAAAGGCCCCTGCCAGTACAGCCAGGAAAGCATGTGGTGGGCGGTGCTCTCCCTCGTGCCGGGGCTGCTTCTGAACCGCCTGCGCTTCGGCCGCAGCCTGGATGTGCTGATTTCGCATGCTCCCCCGCGGGGCGTTCAGGACGCCGCGGACCAGGCCCACCAGGGTGTCAACGCGTTTCGCTGGCTGCTGAAGGTTTTTCGCCCTCAGTATCACTTCCACGGCCACACCCACGTTTACCGGTCCGACCTCCCCCTCGAGACCCTCTACTGCAGGACGCGCGTGGTCAACACCTACGGCTACCGGGTGACCGAGATCATCCCGGGGAGGCTGCGTCCGGCGGAATCGGGGGTGCTCCAGCGCGGCTGGTAAGCGGGCGGCCGGCAGTGGTTTCCTACCCGGGCAGCGGGAAAGCAGGCTTGATTTTTAGCGCGCGCCTGTCTGTGAAAGAGGCGCTTGGATTCCAAATCGGAACTGGAAAAAAGATTGGGCCGCCCAAAACAGCCGGGGCGGCCCACAGCGCGTTCCGTCCAGCCAGCGTTGAGATCTATATCTTCGCCGCGGGCGCAGCCGGCTGCTGGATTCCGATCCAGAAATGGTTCGGGAGGACCGAGCGGCTGGTCCGGACTTCGATCTTCCCGGAGCGGGGTTTTTCCTCGGCCAGCATGCTGGGGTGTACGAAGCACAGGTCGGGCGCCTTGCCGTACTTGCGCGAGTAATAATCCGCAGCGCGCTGAATTTTCAGGCCGAGTTCGGCCTTCGGATCGTTATCAAACCAGAGCATCCCAATATTCATCGCCTGCCTCCATAATTAGAACTTATGTTCTAATTATAAGGCTTTTCAGCCAAATGTCAACAGGCAGTTTTGCCGGAATCGGGAGTGCTGGCCGGGGGAAGCCGGCGGGAGGGCCATCCGGCGGGCCGGTTAATGTATAATCAGAGCATCTCGAAAGGCATGAGGGTTCATGGAGATTACCTGGTACGGACATTCTTGTTTTCGATTGGTCGAGCGCGGCATGGCGGCGGTCGTGATGGATCCATTTGATAACCGCCAGGTGGGCTACGAAGCGCTGAAGCTGCGCGCCGATATCGTGACGGTCAGCCATGATTCCCCCGGTCACAACTTCACCCAGGCCGTCAAAGGCGACCCGCGCCTGATCACCGGTCCGGGTGAATATGAAATCGGTGGGGTATTTATCACCGGGGTGCAGACCAACGGGCACGTCAAAAAAGAGAGCGAAGAGCCGCGCAACACCCTGTATGTTTTCGATTTCAATGGGCTGACGATCGCTCACCTGGGGGACATGAGCCGCGTCCCCACCCAGACCGAGGTCGAGGCCCTGGGGAACGTGAACGTCGCCCTGGTGCCGGTTGGCAGCGGGGGAGGCCTGAACGCCGCCAAAGCCGCCGAAGTCATCAACCTGCTCGAGCCGAACATCGTCATCCCCATGCACTACGCGACCAAAGCCTCCACCGCGAAGCTCGATCCGCTCGGCAAGTTCTTAAAAGAGATGGGCCTGGCGGAGCTCGAATCCCTCCCATCGCTCAAGATCGCGAACGCAAAATCCCTCCCGGGCGAAACCCGGGTGATGGTGCTGGACTACCAAAACCACGGATAAGGAGGGCAGCGTGGCAGCCAAGCTGATTATGACCTGGGATATTGCCCCCGATCGTGAGCAAGAGTATTTTGAGTTCGTCGTCCGGGAGTTCATTCCGGGGGTTCAGCGCATGGGGTTCGAGGTCAGCGATGCCTGGGTAACGGTCTACGGCAATCAGCCGCAGGTGATGGTCGGGGCTACCCTGCCCTCCACCGGAAAGGTCCGGCAGGTGATGCGTTCGACGGAGTGGAAAAGCCTGAATAACCAGCTGCTTGATTTCGTTAAAAATTATTCTCAGAAGGTGGTGGAAGCCCGGGGCGGTTTCCAGTTCTGAGTGGCAGTAGGATTTATTTTGTTGAACCCGATGAGCGGGTTTTTATCTCACCCATCCCCCCGCCCTGCGCGCCCCTGGCGCCAACCCCCTGCTCAACCCCTCGTTCCGCTCCCCCGCGTCCGGGAGACGCGGAGCGCTCCGAGCGGAGAGAGGAGCGGGTTGGGGGCGCGGGCGAATGAGGGCCAGCATGCCTGAGCTGGCCCAGATTTTATTAACCTGGTACGAAGGAGCTGCCCGCCGGCTTCCCTGGCGGGGCTCCGGCGATCCGTACGTCGTCTGGATCTCGGAGGTCATGCTCCAGCAAACCAGGGTGGAGACGGTGATCCCGTACTACCTGCGCTGGATGGAGCGCTTTCCATCCGTCGCGGCGCTGGCGCGGGCCAGCGAGCAGGAAGTGCTCAAAGCCTGGGAGGGATTGGGCTATTACAGCCGGGCGCGCAACCTTCACCGGGCAGCCCGGGTCCTCATGGAGCAATCCGGCGGGCAATTCCCAGACACGGCAGACGCGATCCGCCTCCTCCCCGGGGTCGGGCGCTACACCGCCGGCGCCATCGCCTCGATCGCCTTCGGGCGAGACGAGCCTGCCCTGGACGGCAACATCCGCCGGGTGCTCGCCCGGGTTTTCAACCTCACCGAGCCGGCGCGTTCCCCAGCGGGCGAGGCGAAGCTGTGGGACCTCGCCGCGCAGAACCTGCTGCCCGGCCGCGCCGGCGATTACAACCAGGCGCTCATGGACCTGGGGGCAACGCTCTGCACCCCGCGGGCGCCGGACTGCCCGGCCTGCCCGCTGGAAGGCATCTGCCAGGCGCGCGCCCTGGGCGTCCAGGAGCAGCGCCCGGTGGTTGAGCCGAAGCCGGCGATTCCCCACTACCTGGTTGCGGCGGGGATCCTCGAGCGGGACCGCCGGGTGCTGATCGCCCGCCGGCCCTCCAGCGGGCTGCTGGGCGGGCTGTGGGAGTTCCCCGGCGGCAAGCTCCAGGCGGGCGAGGATCTTCCGGCCTGCCTGCGGCGGGAGATCCAAGAAGAGCTGGGCGTTACCGCCGGCGTGGGGGAGGAGTTCGGTGTGTACCGGCATGCGTATACCCATTTTCGCGTTACGCTGCATGCGTTTTGCTGTACACTTGTAGAAGGGGAGCCAAAGAACCTCCACCACAGCCAGCTGGCCTGGGTGCGGATCGAAGAGCTGGGCTCGTACCCGATGGGGAAGATTGACCGGCAGATCGCGACCCGCTTGGCGTCGCGCTGAGCGGCTTTTCCGCGTTCGATTTTTCAGAGCAGGGGG
>JAJYJF010000182.1 GCA_021796375.1 Chloroflexota bacterium
GGAAAGCCCCGATTTGTTGGGATCTCGCTCCCGAAGCTGCTCGCCAGACCAACGGTCAGCGTGGGTGACCGCCTCCTCAAGGAGCCAGATAATAATAAATGGCGCCGTCGCTGCCGCTGTAAGCCCGGTACAGGCCGTTGGTGAGCGCGGCCAGCCTCGCCGGGCCCTGGTCTCCGAAAATTTCCTGAAATGAGCCCGGGAGGGTATTGAAGATCACCAGGGCGGCCCCGTCGCGGAAAGCGGCCTGGCCCGCATCGGAAGGATCCGAGCCGTAAGCTGCCGGCGGCGAACCGGGGTCGACCGTCTTCCCGGAGAGCAGCGCGTAGGAAGGCCGCCCGGTGAAGTATAGCACCTCGGTTATCTCGTTGGTGATGATTTGCGTCCCGGCCGGGAGGGCTTTTACCGCCCGAATTGTATCCGATTCCTGGTATTCCTTCATCATGTATCCCAGACCGGCGCTGCCGTACTGGTTGGCGATGCGCGGGGTCCGGTAGAGGTAGGAGGCGGTGAACCCGAGAATTACCAGCCAGACGCCGGCAACCAGCCAGCGCCGGCCGGTCTCGAGACGCACCAGCATCCCGGCCAGAACGGCCGCCAGCAGCAGCGCTGCCACGTGCAAGGGGACGATCATGCGGTTGTCGAGCGTGATCGGCGGGAAGGTGGTGACGTAGACCAGCAGCGTCCCGGCGATGAAGACGGCCGCCAGGAGGATCAGCGAGATGACCAGCGATGCGCTGCCGGTGAGCTCGCCGGCCGCGAGCCGCCTCCGGGATAGGCTCAGCCAGGCCACGCCTGCCAGCAAGGCGGCCAGCACAACCACCCCCGCCAGAAAGATCAGATTGTTGAGCAGGTGGGGCAGGCGAGCCTCGAGCGTATCGGGGATCAGCCAGAAGAGGATGTCCTCTTTAAGAGGCGGAAACGCGGAGAGCAGGCGCGCGCCTAACCCCAGTGGCGATTGAATCGAGCGGGAAGCAACCGTCTGGGTCTTCCACAGATCCCAGGCCATCCAGACCGCGATGGGCGCCAGGCTGATGCCCAAGAAGGCGAGCGCGGCGCGGATCCGCGCCAGCCAGCCGCGCCGGTCGAGGAGGAGCAGCACGAGCGCCGCCGCCCCGACGAACCCCGCCCCGATGTAGCGCGCCAGAAAGGACAGCCCGCAGCCGAGCGCCGCGCCGGCCAGCAGAGCGCGCTCCGGCCGGCGCGCGTACCCGACCGAGAGGAACAGGCCCAGGAACCCGGTGAACAGGAACACCGGCTCGGCCATCGCCCAGGAATAGACCCGCACGAGCACCGGGGAGAGCATCAGCAGGGCGGCCGCGAGCAGGGCGACCGCCGCCTGGCGGGTGAGCCGGTAAACCGCGGCGCCAGCCACCCAGATTGTCCCGCCGAAAAGCAGCGCGTTCAGCCAGCGCGCAGCCTGGACCAGGTCCAGCCCGAAGAGCCCCAGGGCGGAGAGGAGCAGCGGGAAGAGCGGCGGCGTGTACGGCAGCGGCCGGAACGTGCCATCCGGATTGAGGAGCCCCAACCCCTTGCCAGCCAGCAGGTTGCGCGCCGAGGTCAGGTAGATGGTGGCATCCCCGCCGATGCCCGGCCCGGATGCGGTGGCGCGCAGGATCATGCCAACCCCGGCCAGGCCGATCAAGGCGAGGAGGGCGACGACGATCCAGGCCGGGATGGACCGGGCAGCGGGCGGGTTGTGGGCTTCCCAGCCGCGGTCCGCGGCGGCGGGCGAAATCCCCGGGTTATTTCCACTCATAGACGACCTCATTGGCTTGAACGGTTTTTTCGACCAGCCCCAGCGCCTCGATCTGCTTGCGGACGGCGGGGAAATCGGGGTAGCCCGTGCTGTCGACCACCACGAAGGCCACCCCCAGCTGGCGCAGGAGCGCCGCGCTCTCCGGGGAGGGGAACCCGTCCAGGACTGGCTTGATGCGCGAATACTGCGGCGGCTCAAAGGCGGCAAAAAAGCCGCCGATGAACGGCTTGTTGTAGAACTGCGAGTAGTACGTTTGCACCTGGTCCACTTCCTGGCTGAACGGGAACTGGGCGACCGCCCCGCTCCCGGGCTGCTGCGCCAGCCAGGCGTCTACCGGGCGCGGCTGGACGGAGGACAGCGTGGCAAACGGCCGGGGATAAAAGTCGAAGATCACCAGCGCCACCAGCAGCCCGGCCGCCAGGGCGCGGCGCGCAGGCCGGACCCGGCCCAGCACCCAGGCGGCGCCCAGACCAGCCAGCGCGCTCGTGGCGACGAGCACGAAAAGGCCGAAGCGCATCAGGGCGCGCATCTTGGCGAAGAAAGGGAAGTACAGGAACATCGCGAAGCTGGGCAGCGGGATGGGGGCCGTCTCGCGGTGGACCCAGCGCTGCAGGAAGGCTGGCACGCGCACCATCACCGGCTGGTTCAGCCAGTGGAGGTTGGTGCCCAGGGCCATCACGAAGGCGAAGGCCGCCATCCCCACCAGCATCCAGATGAGAATTGCGTTCCCGGTTTGCCGGCGGCGAAGAAAGGCGATCACCCCGAGAACCAGGGCTACCGCGCCGATATACAGCGTGCCCTCGATCCACAGCGAGCGGTCGAAGTGCGCCCCGACCCATCTGCCAAACAGGAAGTGCAGGGTGGAGGGGAGCAGGAAATCGGTCGGGCTGGCCGAGTACATGCTGGCGTAGGCGACCGTGCGGTTGGTCATCGCCCCGGAGCGGGAGAGCTGCAGGAACGGCAGGATGGAGACGAAGACCAGCGGGGCGGCCACCGCGCCGAAGCCCAAGACGTTCTTCCAGACGCCGCGCACCCAGGCAGCCCGCTGCCGGATCTGGACCAGGTAGGCCAGCACGAATACGGCCGCGGCCAGGATGCACATGTACAGGTAGTACATGGAGGTCAACCCCACCAGGCCGAGCGAGACACCCGCCAGGACGACCGGCTTCCACGTCCAGCGCCCCGGGCGCAGCAGATCGTAGAGCCCCATGAAGAAAAGCGGCAGCCACTGCGTTCCGGTCAGATTCAGGTGGCCGATGAGGAAGTGCGACATGCGGAAGGGTAAAAAGCCGAAAATCGTCCCGGCCACGAGCGCCGCGCCTCTGCTGCCGGTCAGGTGCTCGATCCAGATGTACATGGCCAGCCCGGAAAGGACGAAGCTGGCCAGCAGGGTGAAGTTGTAGCCGAAATATGCCCCGCCGACCAGGGATGCCGGGATGGCGATCGCCAGCTGCGCCGGGGTAATCTCGGTGAAGGCCAGGTTCCAGCCCTGCGGGTAGTTCAGAAACGGGACGAACACCGGCGAGATGTGCAGCTGGAACAGCGCCCTGCGCGCCCACTCGATCAGCCAGATAAAGTAGATATTGTCCCCAACCTGGCCGACGAACTGCGAGCTCATGTGCAAGGCCAGCGGCCAGGTGAAGAGGACCGCCAGCCCGGCGTAGAACACCCCCGCCCAGAGGAAGTGCCAGGCGCTCCTCCGGCCGGCGGGGGCCGGCGCGGGTGAAGCGCGGTCGGAGGTTTGTTCGGGGGTCTGTGCGCTCACGGCGGTCGTCGTTTCCATTTTTTACACCGCCACCCGGCAGCCTTTTTGGGCGGATTCGTACGCCGCCAGGACGAGCTCCAGCGCGCGGGCGCCGTCCCGCAGGCTGCACAGCGGCTCGGCCTCGCCGCGCGCCACGGCGATAAAATTGCGCAGCTCGGCCACGAAGAGATCGTTGCGCTCGAAGCCCCGCGGCGCGGGGAGGGTCTCCCAGCCGGGCGCGCCTGCCTTGAAGATGGAAACGTCTCCGGTGGCGTTATCCCAGGCGATGGTGCCGCGGGTGCAGGTAATCTCCAGCGTGTGGCGGGCCGGTTTCTGCAGGTAATCCAGGTGGACGGCGGCGAGCGCGCCGCGCGAGAAATGCAGGATGATCTCGGCCGTATCCTCCACCGGGATCCCCAGCTCGCCCAGGGTCCCGGTCTGGGCGGTCACCCCGTCCACCTCGCCCAGCAGCCAGCGCAGGTAATCGATCGGGTGGCAGAGCGTCAGCAGCACCCCGCCGCCGAGATCCTCCCGGGCGCTGTAGCTGCTGCGGTAATCCTCCCAGGGATGCCAATCGGGGAGGTACTCGCCCCAGTGCGCGCGGGCGCTCACCGGGCGCCCGGCTGCGCCCGAATCGAGCAGGTCGCGGACCACCCGCAGCCCGGGGTGGAAGCGGAACTGGAAGCCGACCAGCGCCTTCCGGCCGTTTTCAGCCAGCGCGTGCTCCAGCTCCGGGATGCCGTCCAGGCGGCTGGCCACCGGCTTTTCGATCAGCAGCGAGCAGCCGGCGCGCGCGGCCGGGAGGGCCACCTCCAGGTGCAGGGCGGTCGGGTTGGCCACGATCACCGCGTCCGGCCGGTGCGCCAGCGCCTGCTGCAGGTCGGTCTCCACCGGAAGCCCGGCGGTCTCATCCTCCGGCAGGCTGCTGTGATGCGTCCGGTAAAGCAGGATGTCCTCCTCGCCCAAGGCGCGCAGGTTGCGCAGGTGCCTGCGGCCGATCGATCCGTACCCGGCGATCAGGAAGCGCATGGCTTACCCCTGCCCATGGACCATGCCCTGGTCGACCAGGAACTGCGCCAGCCGGCGAACGGTGAAGACCTGGGTCGCGGCCAGCGATTCAAAGGTTGTCCCGCCGATATGCGGGGTGATGATCAGCGTGCGGTGCGCGCGAGCGTACTCCAGCAGCGGGGATTCGCGCCAGTCCCTCCGCCGCTCGCCCCAGATGACGTCCAGCGCCGCGCCGGCCAGCCGGCCGCTCTGCAGCGCTTCGATCAGCGCGTCCTCATCGACCACCTCGCCGCGCGAGGTGTTCACCAGCACGGCGCCCTGCGGGAGCTGGTCGAGCTGCGCCCTACCGATCAGCCAGACGGTTGAAGGGTCGAGCGGCACGTGGATGGTCAGCACGCTGCTCCGGGAGAGCAGGTCCTCCATCCGGGCAGCCTTCTCGACGCCGTCCGGCCAGGCGGACCGGTAGGGATCGAAGGCGGCCACGCGCATCCCGAAAGCCTGGCCGATGCGGGCCACCCGCTCGCCGGTCCTCCCCAACCCCAGGACCCCCAGGGTCTTCCCGGCCAGGTCGCTGCCGCAGAACTGATCCCCATCCCACTCGCCCGCCAGCACCGACTGCTGGGCCGGGGACAGGTGGCGCTGGAGCGCCAGGAGCAGCCCCCAGGTCAGCTCGGCGGCGGCCGGGACCGTGCGCAGAAACTCATCTTCGCCCTGGAGAGAGATCACCGCGATCCCGCGCTGGGCGGCGTATTCCACGTCGATGTGGTCCACCTCGGCCGAGGGGGTGGCGATGACCTTCAAGCGGCTGCCGAACGCCAGCACCTCGCGGTCGATCTGCTGCCCCAGGCGGGCCACGATCACATCATAATCCGGCAGGCGCTCGATGAGCTCCTGCCGCTGCAGCGGCCCGTCGGTGACGAGCCCCAGGCCCTCGAGGAGGGCATGCGCCTCGGGCGAGAAGTTCTGCGGTTCCAGGTTAAGGATTTTGAGCTGCGGCATGCTTCCCTGCTTCTGGCTCACGGC
>JAJYJF010000183.1 GCA_021796375.1 Chloroflexota bacterium
CTGACCACGTGCTGCGGGACGCCTTTTTTAACCAGGTACGCGCGCCCGGCCGGTTCGTTGAACAGGCGGGCAATATCGACCACGGCCTCGTCGTCGATCGCGACCACCATGTCGGTGTTCTTGGCATTGTGGATCCAGGGAACGTGCTTGTCGCCGATGCCCTCGATGCGGTGAGCGCCAAAGCCGTTCTCGAGCAGCGTCGGGCACTGCAGCGCTTCGCTCGCCACGATCTTGCTGTCGGGGAAGATCTGCTTCATGTAGTCGCCGCTGGCGATCGTGCCGGCGGAGCCGGTCGCCGAGGCCATCCCGCGGTAGCGATCTTTGGGGCCCATCACGTGCTTGAGCACCTCTTCCATCGCATGCCCGGTGACCTCGTAGTGCCACAGGTAGTTGCCGAATTCCTCGAACTGGTTGAAGATCATCAGGTCTTCGCCCGATTTGCGCAGCTCCCAGCACTTGTCGAAGATCTCTTTGACGTTGGATTCGGTGCCCGGGGTGGCGATGACCTCGCCGGCGATCTTAGCCAGCCAGTCGAAGCGCTCGCGGCTCATCCCCTCGGGGAGGATGGCGATCGAGGTCGTAGCCAGCAAAGCCGAGTCGTACGCGCCGCCGCGGCAGAAGTTGCCGGTGGAAGGCCAGACGGCTTTCTGACTGGTTGGGTCAAACTGGCCGGTGACCAGGCGGGGAACCAGGCAGCCAAAGGCCGCGCCAACTTTGTGCGCGCCGGTCGGGAACCATTTGCCGACCATGACGATGATGCGCGCGGGGACGCCCGTCAGGCTGGGGGGCAGCTCGAGGAAGTTGACACCGTTGAATCCGCCGCCGGAGGCAACCGGCTGGTTGTGCCAGGTAATGCGGAACAGGTTGCGCGGCGCGACATCCCAGAGGCCAACCTTGCCCAGCTCGGCCTGGATTTTCGCGGGAATGCGCGTCGGATCTTTCATCTGCGCGAAGGTCGGGATGATGATGTTGCGCTCGCGGACCTTCTTAACTACCCGCTCGAGGCGGTCAGGCTGTACGGTTAGATCGATTTTAGCCATGTTGCGGTAACTCCTCTTCCTTTTCTGAAATAGATTGTTCGGGGGTAAGGCTGGTAATGTAAAGGGGTCGGCCTTTTACTTCATCGTAGATCCGGCCGATATATTCACCCAGAATACCCAGAGAAATGAGCTGGACGCCTCCCAGGAACAGGACGGCGATCAGTGTGGTCGCCTGCCCCGCGAACTGGTGGACGCCCGATTCGGCGCTGGTGGCCAGGCGCAGAATGATGACAACCGGGATCGCCAGAATGCTCAGCCCGGCCGAGATAAACCCGACATAGGTGGCCATCTGCAGCGGAAAATAGGAAAAACTGGTGATGGCGTTCAGCGCCAGGCGAAGCATCTTCTTAAACGGGTACTTCGTCTCGCCCGAAAACCGGGCGGCGCGCCTGTAGGGGACGCCGATCTGCTGGAAGCCCACCCAGGCCGCCATCCCGCGCAGGAAGCGGTGCCGCTCGCGCATCGAGTTCATCACGTTGACGACCGCGCGGTCCAGCAGGCGGAAATCGCCTGTATCGAGCGGGATCTTCACGTCGGTGATCCGGTAGATCAGCCGGTAGAAAACCGACGCGGTGAGCTTTTTGAAAAACGTTTCACCTTCTCGTTCGGTCCGGACGGCGTAGACAACCTGGTTGCCCTCTCGCCACCTGGCGATCATGTCGAGAATGACCTCCGGTGGGTCCTGCAGATCGGCGTCGATAATCACCACCGCGTCGCCGCGGCTGAAATCCAGCCCGGCGGTAACCGCGATCTGGTGGCCGAAGTTGCGCGCGAAGATCACCGGCCGGACGGTGGGGTCCTCAGCCGCGAGCCGGCGGATCGCCTGCGTGGAGCCATCCTGCGAGCCATCGTCCACCAGGAGCAGCTCCCAGGGCTCTCCGGTCTGATCCATCACCTCTTTCACCCGCCGGTAGAGCTCGGGCAGGTTGTCTACCTCGTTATAAACGGGAGCAATGATCGAAATAACCGGTTTCATAGGCTCCAGATCAGGCTGAGAGCAGCTGCCTGACCGCTGCTAAAGTCGGTTTGATGACCGGGGCGTCTTTGACGGCGCTCATGGCCGCTTTGATGTCTTTCAAGCCGCTGCCAGTATTCAGCACCAGGATGGGATCATCGGGCGTTACCAGCCCTTCCCGCAGTCCTTTGAGCAGCCCGGCGTACGCGGTAGCCCCCGCGGGCTCCGCAAAAATTCCTACCCGGCCGAGAGCCGCGATCCCCGCGATGATCTCCTCGTCCGGGACGGTCAGGTAGGCGCCGCCGGTCTGGGTTGCCGCCCGGACCGCCCGGATTCCATCCCGCGGCAGGTCTACGGAGATGCTGTCGGCGACGGTATCCGCTTCTACTGGCTGGATTTCTTCGGTATGCGCGAAGTAAGCATTGGCGATCGCCGCCGACCCCTCCGACTGCACCCCGATCAGGCGCGGCATCTGGCCCAACCAGCCGAGCGCCTGCAGGTCTTTAAAGCCCTTGTGGATGCCGGAGATAATATTGCCGTCCCCAACCGGGATGAAAACGGTGAGCGGGCGGTGGAGCTGATCCTGCCCGAGCAGGACCGTTTCCCAAATTTCAAAAGCAGCCGTCTTTTTTCCCTCCGCGGTAAAGGCGTTGTAGCCCGTATTGCGGCAGTACCAGCCGAACTCCTGGGCGGCTTCGATCGCGAGGTCGAAAGCCGCGTCGTAGTTATCGTCTACCAGGATCACCTGAGCCCCATAGATGAGCAGCTGGGCGATTTTTGCCGGCGGCGCGGTCCGCGGGGCGAAGATCACCGCTTTCTGGCCGACTGCCGCCGCCATCCCTGCCAGCGCAGCTCCCGCATTGCCGGTCGAAGCCGTGACCACAACCTCGGCTTTGATCTGGCGAGCCCGCGCCACGACAACCGAGCTGGCTCGATCCTTGAAAGACGCGGACGGATTCCGGCCTTCGTCCTTCACCCACAGCTGGCGCAGCCCCAGCGGCTCAGCCAACCCGGCGGGCCGGTAGGTGGGCGTCCAGCCGGCCTGGCGCAAAGGGGTGTTCTGGCCTCCCGGATCCGCGACAGGAAGCAGCGGCAGGTAGCGCCACAGCGAGAAATCCGTGCGGGAGGTGATATCCTCGATCGTAAAATTCTTGCGGATGGCTTCGTAATCCAGGATGACGTTCAGGTTCCCGCCGTCTTTTGGACAGACGTACTGCACCTCACCGGGAGCATAATCGCTCCCGCAAATGGAGCACTGGTAGCCGCGGAATTGGTCCATCGATACGGTCCTCTATTCGTTGTCAAAGGGTACACCCAGCGAAGCTGGCGGCGAGGTGCGCATTGCGCGCAGCACGCGCGCCGCTGTCCGGCGTGTTTCTTCAGGAAGCCTGGCTAGCGTCTGTTCCACCCATTCAGCATTTCCGATGTTTACGAGCAGCAGGGTCAGGATCATCAGGGGGAAAGGCGCCACCTGAAGGACCTGCGACGGGACGTTCGGCAGGCTGGGTTGGATCACGAGCCCTAACCACTGCAGGAAAGCAAACAGATAGGCGCCTAATGCCGCGCGGAGCGGGTTCCAACCGCCAAAAATCGTGATCGCGAGCACAATCCAGCCAATTCCATCCAGCCCTGAAATCGTCCCCTTCCAACCCGCCTTCACGTTCAGCGAGTAGATCGGGCCTGCCAGACCTACCAGCGCACCGCCGATCATGGTGTAGACGTAGCGCATCAGGTTGACATTCGCGCCGCGGACGAAGGCCGCCGCCGGGCGCTCGCCGATCCCCTGCAGGACCAGCCCGCTGCGGGTTTTGAAAATATAGACGTATGCGAGGATGATGGTCAAAAAGCTGAGATAAACCGTGATATCCTGGTTGAAGAAGAGCGTGCCGAGGATCGGGATCTTCTCCAGACCGGGGATCGGCAGGGCCGGGACGATTGGCCCGGAAACGCTCATGAATGGATCGCCCAAGAAATAGGCCATATCGCGGGTCATCAGAGTCAGGACGAATCCGACCGCCACCTGGGAAACTTTGAGGGTGATGCTGGAGAAGGCAACGATCAGCGCCACCACCGCCCCGACCACCGCGCCGGCGAGAAAACCCAGCACCAGGCTGTGGCTGCTGACCGCCACGACGAAACCAGCCATAGCCGAGAGAATAATCGACCCGTTGACGGACAGGTTCACGATCCCGGCGCGCTCGGTGATCGTCTCCCCGATGGTGGCGATCACCACCGGAGCCGCCGCGGTGAGGATCCCCGCCAAACCAACCAGAAGGGTATCGAGGTTCATTGGCCGCCTCCGGCAAACCTGCCTACCAGCCGCTTGCGCAGCCCATCAACCATCAGGACGGAGAGCACCAGCGCGCCCTGGATGACCCCCGAAAGGGAGGAATCCACCTTGAGAACGATGGGCAGCTGGATGCTCCCGATGTTCAGCGCGGCGAAGAAGAGGGCTACCAGCGGTACCCAGGTTGGAGAGTAGTTGACCAGCATCGAGACCAGCAGTCCCAGGAAGCCGTACCCCGAAGAGATCGACGGGATCAGGCGGTGATACACGGCGATGACCTGGACGGCTCCCGCCAATCCGGCGAAGCTGCCGCAGATGAGGAAAGCCGTCATCCTGTAGCGCGAGGTAGGGATGCCCATCAGGAATGCGGCCTTGTTATTCTTCCCCACCGCCTTGATCTGCAGGCCAAAATAGGTGCCGTTGAGGAGGATATAGACGACCGCGAACGCGACGGCAGCGATGACCAGCGACCAGGGGCTCAGCCGGAGCCCTGGGAGAGTTGGCAGCCAGAGCCGGTCTGGGAACGGTGAGGTCCCGCTCATGGACGCGATCCCCGGGCGTTTCCACGGGCCAAAGATCAGCCAGATATTGAGCGCGGTGGCTACAAAATTGAGGCCCAGGCCGCCGAAAATCTCGTTGACGCCGCCGTAAGTTTTCAGCGCGCCGGCCAGCGCGGCCCACAGCGCCCCACCGATCACCCCGACCGCGAAGCCTACCAGGATGATGAACCAGGCCGGCATCGGGCTGTCTTGGAGGAGCCGCAGAACCCAGGTGGTGAAGATCCCTCCCAGGATCACCTGGCCTTCGATCCCAATGTTCCACAGGCCGGCCGCGAACGTGACCAGCGCTCCCGAAGAAGCCAGTAGCAGCGGGATCCAGGCTACCAGGGTATTCGCGATCCCCTCCTGGTAGATATGCCCGCTGTTGTCGATCAGGACCCCTCTCAGGATCGTGATGTAGGCTTGAATCGGGGGGGTGTTGACGATCAAAAGAATGATCGATGTGAAGACCAGCGCGAGGAGGACGGCGCCAACCTGCAGTCCAATCCCCAGCCAGCGGGATTTCGAGTTTTCCATAGATTTTTCCTAAAACCCTTTCCCACCGATCAGCTGGCCCAGCTGTTCTACCGTGGTGGAGCTGGCATCCAGAGGCTGAGAAACCCTGCCCCCGAAAAACACCAGGATCCGGTTGCTGTAATTCAAGATCTCCTCCAGGTCTGAGGAGATAAAAATGATGCTGCTGCCCTG
>JAJYJF010000184.1 GCA_021796375.1 Chloroflexota bacterium
GTGGATCTATTACTCCACCATCATCCTGCTCTTCGGGGCTGAGTTCACCCAGGTCTACGCCCGGTCCCGGGGAGAAGTCCTCCAGCTTTCGCGCGGGGCGGTGTGGATGACGGCGCAAGACCTGGCGTACCAGGGGATCAGCCACAGCACCCCGCGCCAGACCGGGCAGCCCCGGCGGCAGCCCTCCAGGTCCCCGGGGGGCGCCGCGATCCCGGCCGTCAGCGTGGCGGGCGCCGGGCGCGGGGATAGCGACCTGCAGAGCATGACCCGTCCGGAGCTCCCGGGAGAGCCGGGGCGCCCGCCCATGCCAGAGCCGGTGCGCGCCCTGACCGCGGTGGCCGGGGCGCTCCTCGCGGCCGTCGGGGCGAGCCTACTGGTGTTCACCCGCTCGCGGCCGGATTCGGCCCGCCGGGCGCTGATCCGGGAAGGCAGGCAGATGCAGGACCAGGCCTCTCAGACGCTGCAGGAGGCGGGCAGTCTGCGGGTCCAGGCCATGCTGGCGGACTCGCGGGCCGGCCCGCTGGAAGGCCTGGGCAAGGACCTGCGCCGGCGGGCGGCGAAGATCGACAGGTCGGGCCGGAAGATGCGCGACCGCGGCCTCAAAGGCGGTTGAGATCCGGGGTCTCGAATCAGCACACGTTTAAACTGCGGATCCTCTATCGCTTCTTCCACCCATCCCCTATATCCCCTTCGCGCAGATTTCCTGTAGAACCTGTCCCTTGCCCCGGTTCCCGAGGCGCAGCCGAGGGACGCCCCCAGAGGAATCGCTTCCGCCGGGAGACGCAATCTGGGGGTGGGGCCTTTATCGAAAGCAAGGAAAACCAGCAGGATTATCCAGCCGAAATTGGGAGAGTCCGTGTTTAGATTAACTGCGGCAGCCTCCTGATGAAGTTAAGGTTTCCAGAGCCTCGTGTTCCGAGATTGAAAACAGGCTCGGAAGAGCGTTTTGCCATTCGGGTCTGTTTTCAGCCGATAATTTAAGGTATAATTATCACAATTATTTCGTAAATTATCTGGAGATCTTATGGCCCTCGACCGGTTTGGCCGGAACATCCACTACCTGCGGATCAGCCTGACTGACCACTGCAACCTGCGCTGCGTGTACTGCATGCCCGAAGATATGACCTTCCGCCCCAACGCGGAGATGATGCAGGACGGCGAGATCCTCACCCTGGTGCAGCTCTTTGCGCGGCTGGGCTTCGATAAGATCCGCCTGACCGGCGGCGAGCCGACGGTGCGGGCCAACATCGTGCCGATCGTGCGCGGAATCGCCGGCACGCCGGGGATCCGCTCGGTGAGCATGACCACCAACGGGGTGCTGCTCGGCAAGCTGGCCGGGCCGCTCGCGGAGGCGGGCTTGCAGCGGGTGAATATCTCGCTGGACACCCTCGACCCCGAGCGCTTCCGCCGGGTGACGCGCTGGGGAAAGCTCGAGCAGGTCTGGGAAGGGATCCTGGCGGCCGAGGCCGCGGGTCTCACCCCGGTCAAGATTAACGTGGTGGTGGTGCGCGGCTACAACGAGGCCGACGTGGTGGACCTGGCCCGGCTGACCCTGGAGCATGCCTGGCAGGTGCGCTACATCGAGATGATGCCCTTCGCCGGGGCGACGGACCTGCAGCTGCGGCAGGTGGTCAAGGCCGAGGAGATGCAGGCGCGCATCCATGCGGCGCTCGGGCCGCTCGAGCCGGCCAACGGCGGCGAGCTGGACGGCGAAGCCCGCGTTTTCCACCTGCCGGGCGCCCGCGGGGAGATCGGTTTTATCTCATCGGTGAGCGCTCCCTTCTGCGCCGCCTGCGCCCGCGCCCGCCTGACCGCCGACGGGCGGCTGCGCCTGTGCCTGCTGCGCGAGAAAGAGGTGGACCTGCTCACCCCGCTGCGCGCCGGGGCGAGCATTGATGACCTGCGCCAGATCATCCTGGATGGGATCTGGCTCAAACCCTGGGGGCACGGCCTGGCCGACGGCGAGTTCGCCACAAACCGGGTGATGAGCGAAATTGGGGGGTAAAATAATATAGGAGAAGAGGTTCGCATGCCCGATTTCACCATCGATGCTCTCCAACCGACCGATAAAGGCTGGGTTCTGGAATGGATCGCCGAGGAGTGGGGCGCGCCGCAGGTGGTCGCCCACGACCGCGTCTACCAGCCGCACCGGCTGCCGGGGTTTGCCGCCCGGCGCGGCGGGGAGCCCGTGGGGCTGATCACTTTTTCGATGGAAGGCAAGGACTGCGAGCTCGTTACCCTCAACAGCCGCCTTCCGAACCGCGGGGTGGCCACCGCGCTGATCGACGCCTTGGAAGCGCTGGCCCGCCAGGCCGGCTGCAAGCGGGTCTGGCTGATCACCACCAACGACAACCTGCGCGCCCTGGCGTTTTACCAGAAGCGCGGCTACCGCATCAGCCGGGTGGACCGCGGCGCGGTAGAGCGGGCCCGGCGGATCAAGCCGGACATCCCCCAGGTAGGCCAGGAAGGCATCCCGCTGCGCGACGAGCTCGAGCTGGAGAAAGACCTGGCGGGGTAAATCGGGGTCGGCGCCAATTCGCTCAGCTTATTCCTCAGAATACAAGCTATCCTCGTTCACGGCTCGCGATTCTTGATCTTCGTTTCGCGATGCACCTGACGTTCTTTTTGGATCTCACGGGTGAACAGCGCCAGCACCGGAGACAGCAGCAGCGCCGACCCGAGCAGCGCGGCCTGGATGGAAACGCTCGCGCCGATCGCGCCCAGGATCGGCCCGCCGGCGATCTGCCCGCCGGCGTCCACCTGGCTGCTCATCGAGAGCACCGTGGCGCGCACGTCCGAGGTCAGGTGGCGGTTGACCCAGGTGGTGTAGTACGGGCCGATCACCGCGCGCGCCACGCTGATGATGCCCAGCGCCGCAAGCGCAACCGGGAAGCCGGGCGAGAGGGCAAAAACGACCAGCCCAGCGACCAGCAGGCTGCTGGCGGCGAACAGGGCGCGCAGGGCCAAGCGGGGCTTGTCCGGGTCGAGCCGGCGGCGGGCGAGCTCGACCGCCCCCAGGCTGAGGAGCTGCGTGCCAATGCTGATCAGCCCGAACCAGATCACCGGTTTAAAGCCGCCGGCCGCCGGCAGCCCGATGTCGCGGATCAGGTGCGGCGTCCACAGCCGGTCGAACCCCTCGCTGTACAGGCCGAAGAACAGACCCACCAGCAGGACGGCGATCAGGCCGCGCTTCCCGCGCACCAGCCGCAGCCCCGCCTTGAAGGTTTGCGCCATGTCCCCCCAGGCGCTGGCCGGCGCCGGCCCGGCCTCGCGGCTGATCTGCTGCACGGAGGGGGTAAAGCCGTGCTCGGGCATGCACGCGGCCAGGAACAGCGCCAGCCCCAGGTACAGGCATCCGCCCACGACGATCGGGATGTTGACGCGGATGCTGCCCAGCGCCACGCTGAGGATCGCCCCGGCGATCCCGGCGGCGAGGCCGGCTTGCGACCCGCGCACGAAGAACCGACCGGCCGTCTCTTCCCCGACCTCGTCGGCGATCCAGGCGTCCGCCGCGCCGCTGGTGAAGGTGTAGCCGATGCCCCAGATCACCTGGCTCGCCATGACGGTGGCGAACAGCGGGATCGATCCTTCGAGGATGAACCCCAGCCCCATCAGGCTCGCCCCGGCGATCACCGACCACCGCCGGGAAAAGATATCCGCCACCACGCCGGTAGGCACCTCGAAGAAAAAGATCGTGGCCTCAAGCAGCGTCCCGACCAGCACCAGCTCGAGCGGGTTCAGGTTGACCACCGTCGCCTGGTAGACCAGGTTCAAGGTGGTGATGGTGGCGAAAAACATGGCGGAGGCGGCCGAATAGATCAGGTAGACGGACCGCGCGCTCATCCTCCAGGACTGCATGTTTTAATTATAGAGGTGAACCCTCCCCGGGTTTTAGTGCCTGGGAGCGTACCTTTTACATTCAAGTGGAAGAGCGCCTCGCGAGGCGTTCTTCTAGAAAGATGAAAAAATGTACCACGGACTATCCCTAATTTAGTCTTTTGGATGGTTCAGGTTCAATCCAGGTTCTTTGAATAAAACCCCCACCCCAACCCCGCCCCCAAATCGCGTTTCCCGGCAATTGTTGGCCATTTGGTGGCGTCCCTCTCGGCTGCGCCTCGGGATGCGGGGCAAGGGACAGGTTCTACAGGTCCCTCGGTTCCCTCGGGATGTCCAGAAGGTGGAGGGGCCCGCGGGCCCCTCCACCTTCTGGTTAGATCTTCCCCTTCCCGCAAATGAAGGGCTTCTTAAAGGCATTCAATCTGCGGGAAGGGGATGAAGGGGATAGGTTGAAACAGATTTGGCTTTCCAAACCGTGATAAATCCCGATAAGGCTAAATTAGGGATTCATCATGTTTGCCGGCCTTCACACCGCGACCGCCTCGAGCGGGAATTCCGCCCCGGCCTTCAAGGCGCGGGAGTTGGCCGGCAGCAGGTGCTGGTGGCGCTCGGGCAGGTGCAGCCGCAGCGCCCGCTCCACCGATTCGAAGCGGACGAAGGGCTGGTGCGCCAGCAGCGCCCCCAGCAGGACCATGTTAGCCAGCCGCGGCGCGCCCAGCTCCTCTGCGATCGCATTGGCCGGCACCCCGACCACGCTGATCCCCTGCCGCGCCCCACCTTCGGGGATCATGCTGCGGTTCACCACCAGCAGCCCGCCCCGATTCACCATCGGGCCGTACTTCTCCAGGCTGGGACCGTTGAAGGCCACCACGGCCCCCGGCGTGAGGCACAGCGGGCTGCCGATCTCTTCGTCAGCCACCACCACCGTGCAGTTGGCCGTCCCGCCGCGCATCTCCGGCCCGTAGCTGGGGATCCAGGTCACCTCGCGGCCTTCCTCGAGGGCTGCGTACGCCAGGAGCTGCCCGGCGAACAGTACCCCCTGGCCGCCAAACCCGGCAAAGAGCACTTCGTGCTGCATCACGCGCCTCCTTTGCGGCCCAGGGCCGGGTGAACCTTGTAATCCCCCAGCGGGTAGTAGGGGATCATATGCTCCTCCAGCCACACGATCGACTCCACAGGGGTCAGCCCCCAGTTGGTCGGGCAGTTGGATAAGAGCTCCACGATCGAGAACCCCAGGCCCTGCAGCTGGACCTCGAAAGCGGTGCGGATGGCTTTCTTGGCCAGGCGGATATTCTTCGGGTCGTGCAGCGAGCGCCGCACCGCGTACGAGACGCCGTCCAGGTTGGAGAGCAGCTCCATCATACGGATCGGATAGCCCGCCTGCTCGACGTCCCGCCCCAGCGGGGAGGAGGTGGTCTTCTGTCCCGGCAGGGTGGTAGGGGCCATCTGCCCGCCGGTCATGCCGTAGTTGGCATTGTTGATAAAGATGACCGTCAGGTTCTCGCCGCGGGTGGCCGCGTGGATGATCTCGGCCGTCCCGATGGAGGCCAGGTCACCATCTCCCTGGTAGGTCCACACGACCGCCTCGGGGATGATGCGCTTGATTCCGGTGGCCAGGGCAGGCGCCCGGCCGTGCGGGGCCTCGACCCAATCGCAGTTCATATAGTTATACGCAAACACCGAGCAGC
>JAJYJF010000185.1 GCA_021796375.1 Chloroflexota bacterium
GGTAAGCGTAGAACGCCGGCTCTCCCAACCCCTGCCCGGGCCAAAATCCGCAGCTGCTGACCTCATCACAATACGCTTCTTCCATCACATAGCGGGCCACATGGTAGGCGTGATCGATGAGCGGCGCCCGGGCTCCGGAGAAGCGCGAGGCACACAGGTCGAAACTACCCCAAAAGAAATGCACCGGACTGGCTTTGCCGCGGAAGCGCCCCCGGAAGATCTTCATCACCCGGTCCACCTGAGCGAGCGCGCTCCAGAAACGGCGGGCGGCATCCGGGTCGTAGGCGGTGTGGGTGGTGTCTTCATCGAAGGGAATGCGCTCGTCGATTTCCACCGGGACCGTCCAGATCTCTAGTTGGATCCCCAGACTTCGCAGGGCCTTCATCACATCGTGATAAAAGTCAGCTACCGGGCGCGCCGTCAGCTGGACCTCTTCGCGCGCTCCCCGGCTGGTCTGGATCTGCAGCTGGTGATCGATAAAATCAAAATCGATCTGTACCGTCTCAGTCTGGTAGGGCATCGGCGAGGTGGTCAGCCCGCGAGGGGTGAGATAAAGCGCCGTCTGCCACCAATGGTTCTGCATCGGCGCAAGCGCCAGCCGGATCTTGCCCGCAATCTGCGTCCACAGGTGCAGGGTGGTGCAGGTGGCCTGCCAATCCCCGAGGGGTAAGCCGGGTAAAACCTCCGGCTGCCAGGAGGCTGTGTCGCCTGAGACCGGTTTGACCAAATCAAACCTCCTCAGCTACTTATGGTAGGCGCCGACGTTGAGGGGCAGAGTCTCGATGTAGAGATCATCCTCGTAACAGTAACCCCAATCTTCTCCCGGTTCATAAGATTTGATCACCGGGTGGTGGGTGGCATGAAAATGCTTCGTGGCATGTTTATTTTTCGAGTCGTCGCAGCAGCCAACATGACCGCAGGTCTCGCACAGGCGCAAATGCAGCCAGGGATCGCCCATCTTCAAGCATTCTTCGCAGCCGTTTCCGGTGGGGGTTACATCGTGCAATTGTTTCACATGATCACAAATTTCTTGCATGGCTTTCTGTTTTCCTCCTTAATCTGGGGATGATCTCATTTCTCAGGCCGAACCTCCGATTGGGGATGCAATCTTATCTCCCCACAACTGAAGGCGATAAAGATTGCCTTCGCCAAGCTAATTGAGGAGATGGGCTGCCTGCCGGAATCTCCCATACCAGGCTGAACGGATCTGGTTCGCTCGAACACCGACTGGTCAGGCGCCGGGATCGTGCGCCGATCGGATTGGATCTCCAGCGGGGCCCCATCCAGAGCTCTCTTCCGACATAACCAATCTTAGTTTATCACTTATATCCATTTACCGCCGGCAGTTTCCCGTGGTAGGTAGTCACCCCGAGAAATGCGCATGGAATTGGTAGGTTTCCCGCGAGCAGGAGCCGAACCGGCTCTCGGTAGAATGGAATCCTTCATCCTGCTTGACAGCACGCGCCTCCCGGCTATAATCCATTTCAAGATAGGGTTGCCCGGAACAAGCAGCCTGAATCCTTTTCAGAAAGCTGGCGGCTGCTGCGAGCCAGCAGGGAAAAGGGCGAAATCCATTCCGGCGGGCAGGCGAGATCGGCCTGCCCACCTTCCTCCGCAGGGACCGGCATCGCCCGGCCGTAAGGGGGACGGGAACGCCCGTTAGCGCGAAGATAAGGCCGGAGGTTTGCATTCCACCCCGGTGAAAGCAGGTGGCACCACGAGCAGCCCCCTCGTCCTGCGAGGCGAGGGGGCTTTCTTTCATCCAAATTTCGGAGGTGCTCACATGTTAGATATCAACCTGATTCGCGAAGACCCGGAGGTGGTCCGGACTTCGATGCGGGTGCGGCAGATGGACCCGGCCCCGGTGGACGCGGTGCTGGCGCTGGATTCCGAACGGCGGGTGCTGCTCGCGCAGTCCGAAAAGCTCAAGGCGGAGCGGAACGCGGTATCCAAAGAGATTGGCCGGGCCAAAGACAGCGCCGGGCGAGAAGCCAGGATCGAAGCCATGCGCTCGGTCGGTGACCAGATTGCCGTCCTCGACGACCAACTGCGCGAGGTCGACGGCAAGCTGCACGAAGCCATCTCCATCATCCCCAATATCCCCGATCCCTCCGTCCCGGTCGGCCCCGACGAGCACGGCAATGTCGTGATCCGCACGGTCGGCGAGCCGCGAACCTTTGATTTCACCCCCCGCCCGCACTGGGAGCTCGGGGTCGACCTCGGGATCATCAACTTCGACCAGGGGGTAAAGATCACCGGCTCCCGTTTTTATGTACTGAGCGGCGCCGGCGCGCGCCTGCAGCGCGCGATCATCGCCTTCTTCCTGGACCTGCACATCCGGCAGGGATACCGCGAGCAGTACACGCCTTTCATGGTGAAGAGCGAAACGCTCTTCGGCTCGGGCCAGCTGCCCAAGTTCCGGGACAACCTGTACAAAGACCACGAGGAAGATCTGTGGATGGTGCCCACCGCCGAGGTCCCGCTGACCGGCCTGCATATGGACGAAATCCTCGACGAAGCCCGCCTGCCCCTGCGCTACACCGCTTACACACCCTGCTTCAGGCGGGAGAAGATGAGCGCCGGGCGCGACGTGCGCGGCATCAAACGCGGGCACCAGTTCGACAAGGTGGAGATGTATATCTACGCGAAACCGGAGGAATCCCAGGCCGAGCACGCCCGCATGCTCGCCGACGCCGAGGAGACCTGCCGGGCGCTGGGGCTCACCTACCGGGTGGTCCAGCAGTGCACCGGCGACCTGAGCTTCGCCTCGCACATCACCTACGACCTGGAAGTGTGGGCGCCGGGGGTCGGGGAATGGCTCGAGGTCTCTTCGGTCTCGAACGTCGGGGATTTCCAGGCTCGCCGGGCGAACATCAAGTACCGGCCGGCAGACGGCGGGCGCACCCGCTACCTGCATACCCTGAACGGCTCCGGCCTGGGGATGCCGCGCACGCTGATCGCCGTGATGGAAAACTATCAGACCAAAGAGGGCAGCATCCAGGTCCCGGAGGTGCTGAGTCCCTGGATGGGCGGGATCGACCGGATCAGCATCCCGTAGCCGCCTCGCATGAACCTGCTGCTCGTCAGGCAAGCCCTGACCGCGGTCGTCTTTGTCTTCATGCTGGTCGGGCTCTTCGGCCTGGCCTTCCCCATGTTCCCAGGGCTGACCGTAATCTGGCTGGCGGCCCTGGGGTACGGGGTGATGTCCGGCTTCGGCCTCTTCGGTTGGATCGCCTTCGCCCTGATCACCTTGCTGATGGTCGCTGGCAGCCTGGTGGATAATTTCCTCATGGGATCAAAAGCCCGGGCGGGCGGCGCGAGCTGGTGGGCGCTGGCCTTCGCCTGGCTGGGCGGGATCCTTGGCAGCATCCTGCTGCCGCCGCTGGGCGGCATCCCGGCTTCGCTGCTTGCAGTCTTCCTCTACGAGACGATCACCCGGCGGGATTGGCGGCACGCCTTGCGCCTGACGAAAAATGTCGCCGTCGGATGCGGGTGGGCCTTCGTCATCCGCTTCGGCATGGGCGTGCTGATGATCCTCCTGTGGCTGGCCTGGGCCGCCCAGAAGGGCTTTACTCGTTAACCAGGTCCAATTTACCCGATCGAATTATTTGGGGTGGGGAATTTTTGGATCCTCAGCCGGCTTCTTGCGCGCCAGGACGGCCAGGTAGAGCGCCACGGATCCGGCGACCGCGGCGTTGAGCGATTCCACCTGCCCGAGCATCGGCAGGCGCAGCAGAAAATCACACGACTTCCGCACCAACTGCCGCATCCCCTCTCCCTCGTTGCCGACGACCATCGCCAGCGGGCCGTCCAGGCGGATCTCATCCGGAAGCTGGCCCGCATCTCCTTCCAACCCGACCACCCATACCCCTTCTGCCTTCAGGGTGCGGATTGCCAGGGCCAGGTTGGCCTGAGCTATCAGGAGGTGCTCGGACGCGCCAGAGGAAGCGCTCACCACCGCCGGCGTCACCTCCGCGGCATGCCGCAGCGGGAGGACCACCCCATGCACCCCCGCCGCCTCGGCGGTGCGCAGCAGCGTGCCCAGGTTTTGGGGGTTCTGAAGCGTATCCAAAATTAAAATAAAAGGCGGCTCCCCATTGTGTGCCGCCCGGGCAAGGATATCCTCGACCTGGGCGTACGGGTAGCCGCTGACCTCGGCAGCAATTCCCTGCGGGTTTTCACCCAACGCATCGATCCGCGCCCGGCTCACCCGCTCGAGCGGGACGCGCCGCGCGCCGGCCGCTCGCAGGGTCTCCTCCAGCCGGCCTTTCTCCTGGGCGCCTTCCGCTACCCAGATCCGGAAAACATCGCGGCGCCTGGCGCGCAGGACCTCGTATACCGGGTTGCGCCCGGTGATCCACTCTTTCATCCCGGCCTATCGATCCCCGTTGGACCGCTCGTCAGGCCGGGCGAAGATCATCCGGCCGGCGGCTGTCTGCAGCACTTTGGTCACCTGGACCGGGATCTCCTGGTTCATGTACTCGCGGCCGTTTTCGATGACCACCATCGTGCCGTCATCCATGTAGGCCACGCCCTGTCCCAGCTCCTTGCCCTCCTGAATCACCCTCACGGCCATCGTCTCACCGGGGAGCAGGACGGATTTGACCGCGTTCGCCAGCTCGTTCACGTTTAAAATGGCCACGCCCTGCAGCTCGGCGATGCGGTTCAGGTTGTAATCGTTGGTCAGGATCGGGCAGCGCATCTGGCGCGCCAGGATCACCAGCTTGTCGTCCACCTCGCGCACCCCTTCCACGTCGAGGTCGCTGATACGCACCGGGATCGCCGGCTCTTTCTGCAGCTGCGATAACACCTCCATCCCCCGCCGCCCGCGCTGCCGGCGTAGATTGTCTGGGCTGTCGGCGATGTACTGCAGCTCGTTTAAAACGAAGCGCGGGAGGAGCAGAGAGCCGGGCAGGAATCCCGTCCGGGCAATATCCGCAATCCGGCCGTCGATGATGACGCTGGTATCGAGCAGGATGGTCCTGCCTTCATTCCCCTTCGAACCGGTTTCGGCCGCGGGCTGGCTGCCGCCCGCTCCCCGGCCCGGTATGGCCGAGAAAAGCGCGAATAGATCGGTCTGCCGCATGACCAATACGGCAACACCAAGATAACCAAAGATCAATACACCGATAAAGGGAAGAACATCACCAAACGGGTGGGGTAAAAGCGAGAGGGGAAATGCCAGCAGGGCTGCGATGAGCAGGCCAATAATAAGACCTATGAGTGCAGCTAATAGGGATTGCGCGGACAGCCTGCTGAATAAGGTGCGGAGCGCGCGTGCCGGCCGGGTCGTGAGAAAAGGGGATAATATGAGACCTGCCAGCGCGCCGACCAACCCCATCGTGAAGGTGTACTGTTCGACCGTGAGGGTGTATTGACTTGGGTTTACATTCGCCATCCTGCCGAGGATCGCACCCCAGTAGACGCCGATGATGGCAAAAACCACCATGCCGATCAGGCGAATAATAAACTCCAAACTCATAGTCTGGCTCCTTCTTTTTTGTTAAAGTTCAGATGA
>JAJYJF010000186.1 GCA_021796375.1 Chloroflexota bacterium
TCCGGCCGACCTGTACAACGGCCGCGCCCTTCAAAAAGTCCATCACCGCGGTGCCCAGGCCGGCCAGCATCCCGGCGGCGCGCATGGCGTTGGTGCCCCCGGTCCGGCCGCTTTCGATGGAGGTAATGTCCCTGCCGGTGCTGAACTTTACAATTAAAAACCCAAACGGGATCGAACCGACCAGGTAAGAACCCAGGAGGAAAGCTGCAACCAGGTAAATGTGCATGAAAAGTTGCCTCCAGCTAGAATAACCCCGGAATCTCCGGTTCGTTATCGAAGGACGATCGGGATTTCTCGGGCCGGCGTGATGTCCATGTCAAACGCTCGCACGGTCCATCCCGCCGGGTCCGCGCCGGGCTCCGCAGACCAGATCAGGTATACCACGCCAGGATATGCAAATTCTTCCACATCGGTTGGGGAAGGATGCGGGGGTCCGTGCGGGTGAGAATGATAGATCGCGACCAGCTCCAGCCCAGCCGCTTCGATCTGCTGCAATCCGCGCAGCTGCTCTAGAGGATCCATCTCAAACCGGGTGGCACTGTGCAGCCGGTTGGCCACCGGGAAGGTGCGTTCCGCCTCACCCGGCCGGCCGGCGGCCATCCCGCAGGCCTCCTCCGGCGCCCAGCCCGCGACCTCAGCGCGCATCGCCGCGAAAACCGCCTCCTGGAGAACGAATTCAGTCGGGCCGGCCATCTCATCCAAAAAATACTGCCAATCCCCACAGCACAGCCATCAGAATGACCGGCTCGATCAGCCAGCTCCGTTTTGGACGGCCTTCTTCGTAGGCGGCTGCCAGCATGGTCAGCGCGTACGCCGGCGCCAGAAGGGCCAGCCCGAACGCGATGGGCCCGATCGGCCAGTAGTGCAGCCCGGCGGCCATGTTCCCCACCAGGATGGCAATCCCCGCTGCCCAGGTAAACATCCACCGGCCGCAGCGCAGGTACAGCGTTCTCAGGCTTACCAACCCCGCCGCCGGTACAAGCGCCGCCAGCAGCAGGTAAAGCCGCAGCCCGGCCTCCCGGACCGCGATAGCCAGGATCAGGAAGAGCGCAAAAGACAGCGCGGTCAGCCCGGCCGTCGCCGCCGGATGGCGCAGATCGGCGGCATCGACGACGACGTACTCCGCGAGGAAAACCAGCAGGAGCAGCCCCCCACCCATGGCGAAAACAATCCACCATTCGATCCCGGTGGCCAGGCTGCCGAGCGGTACGCCGATCACCAGCGCGGTGAGGGAAGGCAGGAGCCAGTGGTGCATCACCTGCCTGCGCGGCACCCCGGCCAGCGCGGGATGATCCTGCAGGAGCCAGTCCATCCCCGAGGCCGCCAGGATGGCGACCAGGACTGAAACGATCGTCTGAAAGTTGATCGGGAAGGCCAGGTACAGGCCGGCCACCTGGCTCGCCAGCACCCGCTCCGGAAAATTGATCAGGCGGGTCAGGGCGTAGGCCAGCAGGATCATCGCCCACAGAACGCTCAAACGATCGACATCTGGCAGGATACGCTTCCGGTCCACGACCCCGATTTTAACCCGCCCGGCGCCTTTCTGCATAGGACCCCGCCTGGATTGATTCTTGCACAATCCCCCGGAATATTCCCGGAAAACGGATTGCCCGGAGGCGCGCTCCTATGAGAAAAATAACCGCCGCAGCCGCTCGAACGCTTATCCTTCTTCTCTGGGTAAGCGCCGCCAGGCCGGTGAAAGCCCAGCAGGAATTACCGTATCACCTCTATTTACCCCTGGTCGCGCACGCAGGGTACATTTACCTTCCACTTATATCCAATGTGACGCCGCAGTCCAGCGTGCCGCCGGGCGGCACGATCACCGCCGTGGTCTTCGATCCGGTCACGCCGCAGACGATCTACGCGGCCTCGTTCGATGGCGGGGTGTATAAGAGCACGAACGGCGGGATTTCCTGGTTCCAGGTGAACAACGGCCTGCCGACCGTTGAAATCAACACGCTCGCGATCGACCCCACCGATCCCTCTGTGCTGTACGCGGGTCCGTACCGGTATGGGATTTACAAAACGTCGGACGGCGGTCTCACCTGGGTGAAGGCGAGCAGCGGCCTGCCCGACCAGACGATCGCCTACTCCATCGCGGTGAACCCGGCTGCTCCTCAGACCGTCTATGTCGGCTTCCGAATCTACATCTCGGGGTGGGGGCCGCCCTGGTACGGCGGTATCTACAAAAGCACGGACGGCGGTCTCACCTGGAGTGCGGCCTTTATCAATATCGGCGGATCTGGCGAGCAGGATTGGGTTTACTCCCTGGAGCTCGACCCATCCTCCCCAAGCACCATCTACGCCGCAGCTCACGAGACCGGGATGTACCGCTCCCGCGACAGCGGCAAGACCTGGCAGCCCATCGACACCGGCCTGACGGACCTGACCACCCGCACGGTAATCGCCGACCCAGGCAACCCGGCGGTCCTGTATACGGCTACCTGGCACCGGAACGGAGTGTTTAAAAGCCTGGACCATGGCGATACCTGGACGAGCTACCGGGATGGATCGTACGGAGGAAAGTTCATGCAGCTGGCGCTCGATCCAAAAAATACCGCGACCCTTTATGCGGCGACCGAGAACCTTGGGATCTTGAAAAGCACCAGCGCCGGCACGAGCTGGTTTAACGTTTTGGGCAGCCCGACGTTCTTTTATTGTATTGCGGTGGATCCCGCCAACAGCAGCATCCTCCTGGCCGGCGCCAGCGCGGCGGGCCTGTGGGAGAGCGCCGATCACGGCGCCACCTGGTCGCAGGTCCATTGGGGCTTTACCTCGACCGGGAAAATCACCGATCTCAGCACCCTGCCCGATTTCAGCGCGGAAGATCCCCTCCCGCCTCCGCGCTGACGCGCGCTGGGCCGCGGGCCAGGTGTGGTAAAATCAAGTGTTGGGATACTGCCATGAATAAGATGACCACTCATGTTGAAACAGCTCAGATCACGCCGCCCAGGCTCATCACCTCGCTGCGCTCCGGTTTTGATGCCGTTGCCACCCACATCGGCTTGATCCTTTTTCCGGTCATCCTGGATCTCTTCCTCTGGTTCGGCCCGCATTTCAGCCTCAAATCTCTGCTGCTGCCGCTGATCACAAGCATCTCCAAAACGCCGGGGATGGATTCCCCGCAACTCAGCGACCTGATGAGCACCACCCGCGACCTGTGGCAGGCGTTCGCGCAGCAGTTCAACCTGGCCTCCCTGCTGCGAACCTATCCAATCGGGATCCCCAGCCTGGAATCGGGCCTGCTGCCGCAGCATACGCCCCTGGGCAGCCCGATCACGATTACGATCCCATCCATGGGCGGGGTGTTTATGACCTCCCTGGTCCTCTATCTGATCGGCCTGGTGGGCGGCAGCCTGTACTTCGCTGCGGTCGCCGGGGCGCTGGCGGTCAAGCCGGCGGAAGGAGACGTGAAGTCTCCGACGTGGTCCGCCGGGCAGACCATCCTGCTGGCCCTGGGGTGGCTCGTGCTGCTGCTGGTCATCAGCATCCCGGGGGTGATCGTCATCACCATCCTGGCGCTAATCAGCCCGGTGGTCGCCCAGATCGGGACGCTCCTCCTGGGCGTCGCGGTGATCTGGCTGCTGGTCCCGCTGCTTTTTTCGCCGCACGGGATCTTCATGTTTCACCAAAACGCGCTGACCTCGATGCTGAACAGCGTCCGTCTGGTGCGCGTCCTCCTGCCGGGCACCGGGCTCTTCTTCCTGACGATCGTCATCCTCAGCCAGGGTCTGGACCTGCTGTGGCAGGTCCCCCCGGATACCTCCTGGATGTCGCTGGTCGCGATCGCCGGGCATGGATTTGTCACGACCGCGCTGGTCGCCGCCAGCTTCGCCTACTATCGAGATGCCACGACGTTCGTCCGAGATCTGGCCAGCCGGCCGGCCGAATCCCAGCAGACGCGCTTGAAAATATAAGGCCGCTGGGGGAGAGTGCCGGTTTATTCCACTCAGATCTTCTACATCGGAAGTCTGGTCCTGAATAATGGTATGTGATGGGGAGTGAAATTACCATCACGGTTAGCGTGGAGGATTTAAAGTGACCGAAGCAATTAAGATCAGCTCTTACGGGGCAAAGGATATTCAGGTGCTGGAAGGCCTGGAAGCGGTCCGCCGCCGGCCCGGGATGTACGTGGGCGGGACGGATCTCAAAGCCTTGCACCACCTGGTTTACGAGGTCGTCGATAACTCGATCGACGAGGCCATGAACGGCCCGTGCGACCGCATCGAAATCACCATCCACGCCGACAGCAGCGTGACGGTTGCCGATAACGGGCGCGGTATTCCGGTTGACATTCACCCCGAGAAGAAAAAATCCGCCCTGGAGGTCGTGATGACCACGCTGCACGCCGGCGGGAAGTTCGGCGGCGGCAGCTACAAAGTCTCCGGCGGGCTGCACGGCGTGGGCGTTTCGGCCGTCAACGCGCTTTCAGAATGGTGCGAGGTGGAAGTCCGGCGCGACGGCCAGGTGTGGTTCCAGCGCTACGTGCGCGGCATCCCCCAGGAACCGGTCAAAGCCATCGGCAAGGTCAAGCCGGATGTGACCGGCACCCAGACCACCTTCAAATTTGACACCGAGCTGTTCAAAGGCGACCTGGACTACAAGTTCGACACCCTGGTCCAGCGCTTCCGCGAGATGGCCTTCGTCACCCGCGGGGTGACCATTTATCTGAACGACGAGCGGGCCTACCGCGAGATGACCTTCCATTTCGAGGGCGGGATCACCTCCTTCGTGCGCTACCTGAACCGCAACCGCGAGGTGCTCCACCCGGTGGTGCACGTTGAAAAAGAGATCGAGAATATCAACATCGAGGCTGCGATCCAGTACACGGATTCCTACCAGGAATCGGTGTATTCGTTCGCCAATACCATCAACACGATCGACGGCGGCACCCACCTGACCGGCCTGCGCGCCGCGATCACCCGCGTGGTCAACGATTTTGCCCGCCGCAACAACTTCTTAAAAGATCAAGACCCGAACTTCTCCGGCGATGACACCCGCGAAGGCCTGACCGCCATCATCAGCATCAAACATCCCGACCCGCAGTTCGAGAGCCAGACGAAAGTCAAGCTGATGAACCCCGAGGTGCAGACCTACGCCACGCAGGTGATCGGGGAAGAGTTCGGGCGGTTCCTCGAAGAAAATCCTTCCGCCGCCAAGGCGATCATTTCCAAATGCCTCACCTCCGCCCGCGCGCGGGATGCCGCCCGCAAGGCGCGCGATCTGGTCATCCGCAAATCCGCCCTGGAGAGCCTGACCCTGCCGGGCAAGCTCGCCGACTGCTCCGACCGCGACAGCTCCAAAACGGAGCTATACATCGTTGAGGGGGAGAGCGCAGGCGGATCGGCCAAGCAGGGCCGCGACCGTCACTTCCAGGCCATCCTGCCTCTGCGCGGGAAGATCGTCAACACCGAGCGCACCCGCCTGGATAAAATCCTGGGCAACAACGAGGTCAAGGCGCTCATCTCCGCGCTGGGCACCGGCATCGGGGATAACTTCGACCTGACCAACCTGC
>JAJYJF010000187.1 GCA_021796375.1 Chloroflexota bacterium
CCTTTTCGGCGAACCAGGCCAGGAAGAGGATCAGCGAGACCTTCATGATCTCGGTGGTCTGGATGGAGGGCAGCGGGCCTGCCCGGAGCGACAGGCGCGCTCCGCTCGCGTCCGCCGCGCCGAAAGCCGCCGTCAGCAGCACCAGCCCCAGCCCGGCCAGGCTGATGGGGAGCGCCCAGCGGCGGATGCGCTCGACCCAGTACGGCTGCATCACGAGAATCCCCGCGATCGCGGCCCCCAGCGCCAGGCTGCGCAGCTGGGGTAAAACCCCGGAAAGGCCCCGCAGCCGCCAGATCAGGCTCAGGCCGATCACCAGGATCAGCGCGACGCTGGGCAGCAGCACCTGCTCGATCTCGATGCGGCGCAGCCTCAGGCAGATGTGCAGCCCGATTAAAGCCAGGGCAGCCAGGGCGGCGAGCAGCGCGGCGGCCGCCAGCCCGCCGGTGGGGGGCTGGTTCTGGCGCAGGTTCAGCGCGATGGAGGCCGAGACAAACCCTGAGACGGCCGCGGCCAGCGCGATCGCCAGCGCCGCCGCTTCGGTTGCCCTGCGGCTGCTGGCTGGAAGGCGAAAATTCAGCGGGCTCATTCCGCGTCCACCAGCTCGAAGATCGCGTCCCCTACCTGCAGCGGGACGCGCGGCGGCAGCGCCTGGGGGGTCCGCTGCAGGCAGGGCTTGCCGGCAATATACGTCCCGTTGCGGCTGCCCAGGTCCTCTACCCACCAGGTGTCGCCATCCCACTTGAGCCGGGCGTGATGCCCGGAGATGAAGGTCCCATCCAGGATAATATCGTTGTCCCGCGCCGCTCCCAGCTGGTTATCCGTGTGCAGGTTAAGGATCGCCCCGGGGTAAAGCTTCTGCACCGAGCCGGGCTGGATGACCTGCAGCTTTCCGGCGGCCAGGGGTAAGCTCTGGCGCGCTGCCGGCGCTGCGCGGGCCATCTCTCGCCGCACGGCGAACAGCAGGATGAGCAGCGCCGAGTAAACCAGCAGGATCAGGAGCCACTTCCACCCCAGGAGAATGGCATTCCAGGCCAGGCTGCTCATTTCTGACAGCTCGCTCGAAAGTGCAGGGCGGCAACCCCCGGCGCGTCGGGGCGCGGGTCGGCCCGGTCCGCGGCGGCAAGGAGGATCAGGTCGCCGTCCTGGAGCGCCAGCCCGCCGGGCGGGACGGGATGCCCGTTCAGATAGGTGCCGTTGGTGGAGGCGCGGCCCGAGGGGGCCCCGTCGTGCAGGATGCAGCGGCGTTCGTCGCACTCGATGAAAGCGTGCTGGACGCTGATCAGCCGGCGCTCGCGGATCTCCGCCGAATCCAGGCGGATATCGCAGCCCGGGTCGCGCCCCAGGGTGACGATGCCGCGGTGCAGCTGCCAGCGCTGCTCGCCCCCCGAAAGCTCCAGGCAGGCCGGGAGGAGCATGTCCGCGGGCAGGCCCTCCGGCGCGCCGCGGCCGACGGCGCAGTAGATCCGCGCCTGGTTGGGTGCCAGATCCGGCCCGGCCCGCAGCTGGATCTCCACCCGGCTGCCGAAGGAGTACTCGCGGCGGCCGCGGCGCGCGTTGGCCAGCTCCAGATCTTCCACCAGCCGCTCGCGCCACTGCCGGATCACCCGGGCTTCGATCGGCCGGTAGTTAAGCCGGTAGTTGTCCGGGTTCAGCTCCACGATATACCGGTTGGGGACCACCTTGTTGAAGTTGGCGTCTTCGATGAGGTTCTGACTCAGGAGCATGATCCCGCCCAGCTTGTCGGCCAAGTCGGCCGGCCGGATGGGATCTTTCGACCAGAGGAAGTGGTGCGCCACCACCATTACCCGCCAGCGTTCCGCCGTTGATTCGTCCATTTTTATGCGGGTTGAGATTGGATCACCAGCACGCTGGCCCCCACCTGGATGCGGTCCCCGGGGGAGAGCGGTGCGTCCTGGACGGCCTGGCCGTTCAGGCGGGTTCCGTAGCGGCTGCCCAGGTCGCGAACGCGCAGGCCGCCTGCCTGGAGGTAGATCTCCGCGTGCCGGCGGGAGATGAGCAGGTCTTTGGCGAGCAGGATGCTGGCCGCCTGGCTGCGGCCGATCAGGGCGGGAAAATGCTCCAGCGGGCAGGGTTGGCCCTGGTCCGGTCCCTGGAGGACGACGGCGCGGAAATGCTGCGGGGCAGGAGAGCGGGGTTGGGCCGGCGGTCCCGCCGGTGGCACCGGGGGCATCGGGATTGTCCCCGGGATATCCTCCGCCGCGGAGATAGTGTCCCGCGCGAGACGGCCTCCGGGCAGAGCCGGCATGGGCTGGGTATACCGGTGCGGGACGCGGCTTTCTTCAGCCGGGAGTGGGGTCATCAACCTGGAGACCAGCAGGAAGACCGCGTAGGCGATCGCCCCGGCGATGGGCAGGATGGCCGCCAGTCCGATCCAGAGCGCCCGCTGGGACAGCTTCATGCGCCGCCGCCGGGTGCTCGCGGAGACGATCAGCAGCGCCCCCGCCCAGGCGGCGAGGAAGAGCACGGCCAGGGCGGCGATCAGAAGATAAAGGACGGCTCCACTCATTTTTGTCAAGTCAAATAACTCCATGCGCAAGTTTAATCTGCCCCCACCCCCAACCCTTCACCCGCATTCGGGAGAGAGGAATTATTGCCGAAATTGAGGGTTTCACCCGCTTGCACCGGGCGAAACCCTCAATTTCGGCTCTTTCATCCCCCTTCCAGCGGGGAAGGGGGAACGAGAGGGATGGGTTATTAAGAAACCTGCGCATTGCATTATCTAACCAATAATTACCGGAATAAACCCGATTATAATCGAATTATCGCTGCTTGTTTGGCCATTCGGAGTATGGGATAATCCGGATATCATGCCACAAGATCCTCTTATCGGCAAAAAGATCTCCAGCTTTCGCATCGAGCGCCTCCTCGGCCGGGGGGGAATGGCCCGGGTTTATTACGCCTGGGATGAAAAGCTCCAGAGACCGGTGGCGATCAAGCTGATCGATGAATCTTACCGCGATCGCTCCGGGTATACCGAGCGGTTTATCCGCGAAGCCAGCTTCGTCTCCACCTGGCGCCATCCCAACATCCCGCAGGTCTACTACGCCGGGGAGGAAGACGGCCTCTACTACTATGTGATGGAGTATATCCCCGGGCGAGACCTGGCAGAGATTCTCCGGGAGGAGAAGGCAGCCGGAAAGCTGCTGCCCGTCCCCGAGGTGCTGCGGATCGTCCGCGCCGTTTCGGAAGCCCTGGATTACGCGCACCAGCGCGGCGTCGTCCACCGCGACGTTAAACCTTCCAACGTGATTATCGCCGACGACGGCCGGATCGTGCTAACCGACTTCGGCCTGGCCCTCAACCTCTCGCAGGGGACGGTCGGGGAGGTTTTCGGCAGCCCGCATTACATCTCCCCCGAGCAAGCTCAAAACTCGGCCCGCGCCGTGCCGCAATCTGACCTGTATTCGCTGGGGATTATGCTCTACGAGATGCTCACCGGGTTCGTCCCATTTGACGACCCCTCCCCGGCGACGCTGGCTTACCAGCATATCTCTCAGGCGCCGCCCTTGCCCAGCGCGCTGAACCCGCTGCTCAGCCCGCAGGTGGAGGCGGTGCTGCTCAAAGCCATCCAGAAATCTCCGCAGGACCGTTTTGCGACCGGCCAGGAGCTTTCTTCCGCCCTGGTCAGGGCCTTCGACGCGGATGTTTCCGCCACCCAGGTGCGGCCCGCCCCCGGGCGGACGGACCCTGCGCGCGGCGAGTCCCCGGCAGGGGGAGGGCTAGCGGCCTCCCTGCCCCCGGCGAGGCTCGCGCCCGCCCAAAACCTGCCGGCGGCGGGCGCAGCGGCGGTCTTTGCCGCCCCGGCGACCCCCAAAGCGCAGCCCGTGCCGCGCCGCTCGCCTGCGCGCAGCCGCTGGGGCGCGGGCTGCGCGCTCACTCTGGCGGGCCTGGCGGTCGTCGTCATCGCGATCCTGCTGGGCCTGCAGGCACTGCCCGGGATGCTAGGCTCCGGCGCGGGCCCCGCGGCTTCGCGGGCAACTGCTACCCCGCCTGCGACGCCCGTCCCGCCGCCAACGGCGGCGGCCGCGGTCGCGCCCACCGCGGTCCCGCCCCAAACCGAGACCCCCACCGCGACCCTCACCAGCACGCCTACCGACACCCCGACGCCGACCGCTACGCCGGTGTTAATGTCCGTTTATTTCTTCGTGCCGAAAAAAACGAGCGGGCTGGTGATCGTGAACCAGGGGGAGATCAGCCTGGCGTTCAAGGACCTGCAGATTCGCAGCGGCTCGTCCCAGATCCGAGGCGATGCCTGGGATGCCATCACCCTGGCGAGCGGGGACTGCGCGTTTATCGTGGCCGACACGCGGGATATCGAAAGAGCAGGCGATCTGGGCTGCAACCTGGGGCAGAATACCCTGCACTGGACCGGTGGGGGCACTTTCTGGACCAGCCGGTTTGATATCTACTACCAGGGCCAGGAGATCGGTGCCTGCACCGGGCTCCCGGACCGGAGCGGCGGTTGCACCTCCACGTTCGCGGCTCCCACCCCGACCCCCTCCGCCGAGCCGTCGCCAGGGGCAGGCTACCCGCCCCCCGGTTAGCGCGCCTGGCTCGCCGGTCCCCTGCGGCTGCCCATCCAAACGCAGAATCAAAATCCATGTAAAATGGTTTAATCTTCGGTCTCCGGCGCTGGCCGCCGGGGTCGTCCAGATCCGCATTCATAGCATGCATAAAGGTTAAAGATGAGCCGGAAACGCCTGATCGCCCCCTCCACGCGCGCATTTTTCCAGGAAGATGGCGGCTCGAAACCCATTTCGCTCTTCGACCGGCTGCACGGGTATTTCTATGCCCGCTGGCCGTATTTCTATATCTCGATGGGGACCGGCACCCACCCCCTGGCGAAGACCCTGGCGCCGCTGATCGCATGGGTGGGCAGCCTGCTGGTCGCCAGCGCCACGGAGGAGAGCGGGGCGAAGGCGATCCGGTTCGAGGATACCTATCACGGGAAGGTCGTCCCGCTGGGGGCGGCCCGGCAGCTGGTCTCGATCAAGGAAGATATCCGCCTGGGGGACCTGGAGCACGTCATCCCCTACGCGCTGGCGCGCGACATCGTCCTCAAGAACCCGGACCACATCGTCGTCCTGGACTGCCCGTGCCGGGTGGCGCGCGCCCATCCGTGCCTGCCGCTGGACGTGTGTTTGATCGTCGGCGAGCCCTTCGCCAGCTTTGTCGCCGATCACCATCCCGGGCGCTCGCGCTGGATCACGTCGGAGGAAGCCCAGGCGATCCTCAAGGCGGAGGATGAGCGCGGTCACGTCCACCACGCATTTTTCAAAGACGCCATGCTGGGCAGGTTCTACGCCATCTGCAACTGCTGCAGCTGCTGCTGCGGCGCCATGCAGGCGCAGCGCCAGGGAACGCGGATGCTGGCGGCTTCGGGATACCGGGCCGAGGTGGACCCGGATACCTGCCAGGCGTGCGGATCCTGCGAGCAGGTCTGCCAGTTCGAGGCAAT
>JAJYJF010000188.1 GCA_021796375.1 Chloroflexota bacterium
TATTTTAAACCGGTCCTGCGGCTGCCGGGCGGGACGGGCTACACCGACCTGTGGCTGCGGCTGCGGGTGAAAGACGTCAACGACACGGTGATTTGGGACGGTCCCTGGGCGCTGGTCCCGGCCGCGACGGAGCTGGTGGAGCTCGCGCCGCTGCCGGCGCCGCCGAATCTGGTGGAGCTGGCGGCCGCTTACGCGCAGATCAAGGTCGAGCTGGTGGCCAAGCGGCTGGCCGGCGGCGCTTGCAGCCTGGTTTTAGATTTCCTGCAGGCCTTCCCCACCGACACTTACTTCAAGGCGCTGGCGAAGGGCAGCGGGCTGATCCTGAACGAGTACCTGATGGTGGACGGGATCTACCGGCTGCTCTACGCGAGCGGGACGCGCACCGGGCAGTTTCACAGCGATTTCGCGGTGAGCGGCGACCCGGCGCCGGTCGTCACGCCGGGCGTCACCGCGCAATTCCAGATCCTTTTCCAGCACAGTCCCACGGCCGTGGACATCTCGAAGACGCTGGGTGTGAAAGCTTTTTACCATCCGCGGAAGCGGCTGCTCTAACCCCGCTCCCCTGCGGGGCGGAAAGGGACAGGGTATGAATTTTCTGCCGATCTTCTCGAACCGGGATGCCGCGGTCACCGCGCAGCCGCAGGGCGTGCGCTTCGAGCTGATCCGCCACCGCTGGGCGGCGCTGGGCGGGCCGGACGCGGCCGAGCTCGCGGCGGCCGGCCCCGAGCCGGCGCTGTGGCATTTGACCGATCTCCTGCGCTGCCCGGTGGCGATCCACCGGCTGCTGGGGGAGACCGGCGCGCCAGCCGGCATGCCGGTCGGCGAGCCGGTGTGGTGGGGCTTCGTGGAGCGGGTAGAGATCACCTGCGGCGAGCTGGCCTTCGTGGTCTCGCTCGCGGAGATGGCCAACCAGGTGCGGGTCTGGTACCGGCCGGCGCTGCCGAACACGGATTACCGGCTGCCCTGGGTAGCGACCGCCTGGAACGGCGACGCGGCCAGCCAGGCGGTTTACGGGGTGAAGGAGTTCCAGGAGATGCTGCCGGAATCCTCCGCGAGCGGGGCGGCGGGCCTGCGGGATGTGCTGCTCGGGCAGCGGAAATACCCGGTGCGAACGCTGGTGGCGGAAAGGCTGCCGGCGGCAGTTGAGCCGGTCACCGGGCTGGGGGCTGGCCGGCAGGATGCGAGCGCCCCCGGGGGCGATAACCCCCGCGCGCGGGTGATCTGTCGCGGCTGGTGGCATACGGCCGGGTGGCGGCATTACGAGCAGCCGGCCGGGATGCAGATGGTCGCCGGGCCGGGCGGATCCAGCCTGACCCCGATGGGCGATGCCGCGCAGCAGCGGATCCGCGGGACGTTTTTCACGCCGGTTGGGATTTCGAGCTGGCCGGCCGTCAAAGTCTTTCTGCGGCTGGGCATCCCGTACGGCGCGCCGGCGGACAGCCTGCAGGTAGATTTTCAGACCGCGGGCGGCGTTTCACTGGCCACCGCGGCGATCGCCGCCCCGGCGATCACAAAAAGCGGCTGGTACGAATTCACACTCAACACCCCGCCGGCCCTGGCGGCAGGCACGCAGTACCTGCTGATCGTCTCCCGGACCGGGGCGCAGGATGCGCTGAACTACTACCGGGTGGAAATCGACACCACGCAAAGCAGCGACCGGGCTTTTTACTGGAACGGGGCGGCCTGGGTCAGCTTTACCCCGAACAATGCTTCGCTGATTTACAAGGTGCAGGGCGAGCAAGACAGCCTGACGCTGGTCGCGAGCATGCTGGCGGCCGGCGCTGGCGGGCAGTTCTTCTCCGGGCTGGACCTGCCGGCGAGCTCCGGCCAGCTCGTTCCAATGTGGCGGGACGGGAAGAAAACGGCGCTGGCGGAGCTCGAGGCGCTCCTGCGGATGGGCGACGGGACGGGGCGGTACCTGGCGAGCGTGGACGGTGCTCGCCGCCTGAGCGTCTTCCCGCAGCCGGCGGAGGGGGCGGCGGATTACGGCCTGGAGCGGTCCGGCGGGGTGTCAGACCCCTCGGGGATGCCGCTGCCGCCCGGGACCTGCGTGGCTGGGGTCTGGATGCGAGCGGCTGGCCTGGCCCAGGCGGCCGTGGTGGGCCCGACGATGGCGGATCCGCTGCGCGTTTTTGTGGAGGCCATGGAATGGGATAATGGCCGGCAGCGGTACCTGATTTCCCCGGGTTCGTGAGCAATCCTCGCCCTAAATTTTACGGAGGCGGGGCGAGGGTCGAAGGGTAGGGGCGGGCGGCGGCCTGCTCCGTTCCAATAAGTTATTGTCGGAACGGGGCCTGAGAGTGGGGGGAAATTCAGGCCGCCCGATGCTCGTCCGGCTCGAGCAGCGGCGCGAGCGCCGCGGCGATGCAGGCGCTCAGGCTGGCGACGACCGCGCTGCGCGCACCCCAGCCGCGCAGGCCCGGGAGCGGGCGCTGGTCCACGTGCGCGCCGCCGTCTTGCTCGCAGATGGTGCGGATGAGCTCGTGCAGGCTTACCGGCCGGCCGCCCGGCCCGGGGATCTCCTGGGCCAGCCACGCGGCCAGGCTGAGCGTGCCCGGCCCAGGCTGGAAGCGCAGCGGCCCGCCCGCCGGCGGGACTGGCTGCAGCGCGGCCAGCCGCAGGTCCGGGAGGACGCGGGGGACCAGCGAAATATCGACCAGCCGGTCGTGGACCCGGTTGGTGTCGCACAGCAGCAGGCGCAGCTGGGACGCCAGCACGCGGTAGCATTCGGGAGCGCCCTGGGAATAGAGGCGCAGGTTGCCCTCCAGGATGGCGAGGGCATCCCGGGTGTAGGCGAGCGCGGTATCCGCCTCCAGTGCAGCCATAGCGGAGATCAACTCCAGGACCCGGCGGGTGCGGAGCCGCCGGTCTGAGATCACGGCGGCCTCCTTTCCGGGCCGTCTTGATGGTATCACAGATGGAGGAGGAAGCGCGCGGGCAGCTCCATGCAACCCATGCGTCCCTCCCGCGTATACAGAATTGGATAGAGAATGATGCAAACGGAAGGAACGAACAATGGACCGTAACTTTGTGATCGATACCCGCCGGAATCCCGGATGCCTGCTGCAGCTGCTCTGGTTCCTGGTCATCGGCTGGTGGCTGGGGCTGCTGTGGATCGCGGTCGCGTGGCTGTTCATGGTGACGATCGTCGGCGCGCCGCTGGGGGTGATGATGCTCGACAAGCTGCCGCGCGTGATCTCACTGCGCGACGAGCCGCGCCGCGTGGTGGTGACGGCCAGCGCCGGCGGGCTGATCCGCCGGGAGGTCTTCCCCCCGGAGATCAACCTGCTGGTGCGGGCGGTCTATTTTGTGCTGGTTGGCTGGTGGCTGAGCGCGCTGTG
Organism: Chloroflexota bacterium; assembly: GCA_021796375.1. Lineage (GTDB taxonomy): Bacteria > Chloroflexota > Anaerolineae > Anaerolineales > Anaerolineaceae > JAJYJF01. The sequence continues at coordinate 3,342 of JAJYJF010000188.1, forward strand.
GATGACGGTCGCTTACCTGCTGTGCGCCACGATCATCGGCATCCCGCTGGGCTTCTGGATGTTCGACCGGGTGCCAACCCTGGTCTCGCTCAAGCGCAGCTGAGGAAAGAGGCGTCCGCGCCCACCAAGTTTTTTGACATGGATGCGCATGGGGCGGTTCGCGAACCGCCCCTGCAAAAATCAGAAGGGGTATCGCCTTCTTCGGATTTCCATTTCCCCCGAAAGTCCGCCATCAACGGGCACAATCAACCGGCCGCGGCCGGTTTTAAAATCCACACCCGCTCGCCGCGGCGCGGCCTGGATGCTCCCCTAGGCCGCCGGCTGCCCGCCGCTTTCCTCGCGCGTCACCCAGCGCTCCAGTCCGCCCGGCAGCTGGAAGGCCTCGAGCGCGTCCAGCAGGTCTTCCGGCTCCGCGCGGGCCACGAACAGCCGCGTGTGCTCGGGATACACGAAGCCTTCCTGCAGCGCGCCTGAGACCTGGGCCAGCAGCGGGTTATAGTACCCGCGCGTATTGAGCAGCCCGATAGGGAGGGTCACCTCGCCGATCTGGACCAGGACCAGGGTTTCGAAAAGCTCGTCCAGCGTGCCGTACCCGCCGGGGAGCGCCACTACGGCTTCAGCCAGCTCCAGCATGCGCAGCTTGCGCGTCTGGAGGTCGCCCACCCTTTCCAGGCGGGTGAGCCCGGAATGGATCAGGTGCGGCAGGTCGAGCGATTCGTTCACCACGCCGGTCACCTCGCCGCCGGCTTCCAGCACGCCGCTGGCGACCGCGCCCATCATACCGGTCTTCCCGGCGCCGTAGATCAGGCGGATCCCACGGCGGGCCATCGCCCGCCCGAACTCGTATGCCGGGTTGAGAAACGCCGCGGAGATGCGTTCCGAGCAGCCGCAAAAGACGGCGATGGACTGGTAGGTCTTCATTCAGGCTCCTTGTTTGAAGCGGATAACGGCAGGACCTCCGGAAGGAGGGCAGTGGAGGGCAGGGTCCGGTCTGCGCCGGCGCCGGCCGGCAGGCGGCCCGGGGATTACTTCGCCAGCGCGGCCAGCACGGCCTGCTGGGTCTGCTGGTCGGGGGACATGATCCAGGTGGTGCGCTGACCCTGGAGCTGGAAGTAGATCAGCCCGGAGCCGGTCTGCCAGGTGAGCTCGCCGTCCGGCCCGGCTGCCGGCGCCCCCCAGCGTGCGGTCCCGTAATCGGTGAACGCGGTGAGGAACTCGGATGCATCCTGGGAAGTATCCCATTGGCTGATGAGCAGCCCTTCCACCGCCTGACCGTCGGCGTAGACCGCATATTCATCCCCGCCCCAGCCTTCGGCGGCGGTTTGGGCCGCGGCCGTCGACAGGCGGGCGTGCGGATCGGCGCCATACGCCAGGATCAGGTAAGTGTACCACTCCCCCATCGGGTTCTGGCTCACCAGCGTCCAGCCCGGGCCGAGCGTACCGGTGAGGTCCGGGAGGGTGACGGTGACGGGGCGGTCACCCGGGTAGCGGTCCGGGTGGAGGATCTGCTCGGTAGACACCGGGGGGTTCCGGAAGGCGGTGTTGACCTGTGCCCAGCCCCCGCGGTCGAGCAGGCTCTGGACGAACTCCTGCCCGGAGCGGTAGGGGAAGAGAAAATCCTGCTGCATAAAGGCGGGGGCGGAGTTGTAAACCGGGGTCTGCAGGTCGTGGGCGCTGGCCTGGATCTGCTGCCGGTCGAGCGGGGTGCTGTCGGTGAGCAGCCAGTCCTGCTCGACGACGGTCGCATCGCCTTCGATCAGCGCCTGGACCGCGGCACAGCGCTCGGAATCCGCCTTGCAGGCGGTATCGCTGAAGCCAACCCCTTTTTCCAGGTCGAAGTTCTCGTCCTGCAGGGCATGGGTATACTCGTGGGCATACGTCAGCCGCTCGGGTCCCTCGAACCCCTGGTCCGCCACCACGTACATCTCCTTGGTTTTCGGATCGTAAAACCCGGCGATGTTCTCCGCGTACAGCTTCTCATAAAAAGTGCGCAGGTCAAACCCCGCCGGCAGCAGCCCGAACTCCGCCAGGGTGGTCTCGTCATTCCGGGCGTCCTGGGGGGTGTAATCCTTGAAGAAGTCGTTGACCACTTTGTCGTTGAGCTGGCTGCGGGTGATGAGGGTGCGTTTCAGGGG
>JAJYJF010000189.1 GCA_021796375.1 Chloroflexota bacterium
GGAAAAAGCTTAACAAGAAGACCCGCGCCGAGCTGATTGAAATCTGGCGGCCGAAGGAGCTGGAAGGATAAAAGTCTTCCCGGGCCCGGGAACACGGGCGCGGCCGCTGGGGATGCCAGGTTCTGACTGCCTGGCCGCAATCCATGTCCGATACGCTGGTTGAAATCCTGCTCATCCTCCTCCTCATTCTGGCGAATGGGGTGTTCGCCATGGCTGAGATGGCGCTGATTTCCGCCCGCAAGCCGCGCCTGGAACAGCGCGCCGAGGAGGGCGATACCGGCGCGCAGACCGCGCTGGAACTGGCGAGAACCCCCAACCGGATGCTCTCCACCACCCAGATCGGGGTGTCGCTGGTGGGCATCCTGAGCGGCGCGGTCGGCGGCGCCACGCTGACGGATCGGCTCAGCCCGCTGATCGGCCGGGTGGCGTTCCTGGCCCCTTACCAGCACGTGCTGGCGCTGGCGGCTGTCGTCCTGGTGATTACCTACCTGACGCTGGTCATGGGCGAGCTGATCCCCAAGCGGCTCGGCCTGAACAACCCCGAGCGGGTGGCAGCGGGCATGGCCGGGCTGATGAAGTTCCTTTCCAGGCTGGCGGACCCGGTGGTGCGCCTGCTTTCCGCGTCCACCGAATTGGGCCTGCGGGCGATCGGCGCCCATCCGCCGGACGAGCCCCCCGTGACCGAGGAGGAGATTCGCGTTTTGCTCGAGCAGGGCACCCAGGTCGGCGTGATCCAGGCAGCCGAGCAGGATATGGTGGAGAGCGTCTTCCGGCTGGGCGAGCGCCGGGTTGACGCGCTGATGACGCCCCGCACCGAGATCGCCTGGCTCGACCTGGACGAATCCCTCGAGAGCAACCTGCGCATCCTCCAGGGCAGCCCGCATTCGCGCTTTCCGGTCGGCCAGGGCAGCCTGGATAACGTGGTGGGCGTGCTGGCCATGAAAGACCTGCTCGGCCAGCAGCTGGCCGACCGGCCCATAGACCTGCACAGTCTGGTCCAGGCGGCCCAGTTTGTTCCCGAATCGACCCCGGCGCTCAAGGTGCTCGAGATGTTCAAACAGTCAGGGATGCCGATCGCCCTGGTGATCGATGAGTTCGGCGGCCTGCTGGGCATGGTGACCCTGACCGACGTGCTGGAGGCTATCGTGGGGGATATCACCCCCGCCGGGCAGCCGTTTGAGCCGCAGGCCATCCAGCGCGAAGACGGCTCCTGGGTGTTCGACGGCCTGCTCCAGATCGACGAATTCAAAGACATCCTGGATATCCCGGCGCTTCCGGACGAGGAGCGGGCCAGCTACCAGACCCTGGGGGGCTTCGTGATGAGCCAGTTGGGGAACATCCCGCACTCCGGGGATGCTTTTGAGTGGGGGAAATGGCGATTCGAGGTGGTGGATATGGACGGCCGCCGGGTAGATAAAGTGCTGGTCAGCCCGCCCCGGGCCGCCGCGAGCGAGCCGGCTGCCGGCAAGAGCGGCTGACGCGCCTATCCGGGGAAGAGGTTCGAATAGACCTCCGGGGCATAGCGGGTGACCATCGCGGAGGAGAGCCCGTTCTCGCGGCAGATGGCCGCGTACAGGTCGGCGCTGGGGCGCTTGCGGCGCGCCTGGGTCTCGACGTCCAGCTCCCACAGCCCGAATCGCTGCGACCAGCCGCGCTCCCACTCGAAATTATCCACCAGCGACCAGTGGAAATAGCCTTTGATCTGCCAGTTGAAATTCACCGCCCGCCACACCTGGTGGACGTGCTGGGCCAGATACCGCGGCCGCATCCCATCGTTGGCGTCCTCCACCCCGTTTTCGGTCACCACGAGCGGCAAGCCGTAACCGTGCGCCCAGCGCAGCGCCTCGAACATCCCCTCGGGGTCGTTGGCGAGGTAGCCGGTGCCGCTCAGGTCGGCGTCGGCCGGGAAGAAGTTGCGCCCAAACGCCTGCAGGGGCAGCAGGGGGGCGAAGGCCACATGGTCGCGGGTAAAGTAGTTCACGCCCAGGAAGTCCTGGGTGTGAGCGGCCTCCGGGACGCGCACGCGGGAGGTGATGAAATCCAGCGTGCCGTCCGTAAGGGCGCGTGGGAACACCTGGTTGAACAGCCGGTGCTGAACCCCGGCGACCAGCCCGTCCAGGGGGAGCCAGCGGCGCGCGGGCACGAACCCGCGGTAGTGCAGCGCGATGCCGGCCCGCGCATGCCGCTGCAGGGCATGGATGGCCGCGTACGCGCGGGCGTGGCCGCGCACCAGGTTGGCCATCACCCTGAAACCCAGCCCCATGTCGTGCTTCCCGGGCGGGAACTCACCGCTGATAAAGCCGGAATAGGTGTACACGTTCGGCTCGTTGATCGTCACCCATAAGCTGGCGTATTCCTGCAGCGCCTCGACCGCGCGGCGGACGTAGGCGGCGAATAGATCGGGGGTCTTCTCGCTCTCCCAACCGCCCTGCTCGGTGAGCCACAGCGGATCGGTGAAGTGATGCAGGGTGATCAGGGGGGTCATCCCGCGCTCGACCATCCCGCGGACGATCGTCCGGTAGTGGTCCAGGGCGGCTTCATCCCAGCGGTCGGGGGCCGGCTGGATGCGGCTCCACTCGAGGGACATGCGGTGCGCGTTCTGACCGGCCTCGGCCGCCCGGTCCAGGTCTTCACGCCAGCGCCCGCCCCACCAGTCGCAGGCCAGCCCGCTGCGCTCGCCGGCGTGGATGCGGCCCGGCTGCTCCTCCCAGGCAGACCAGTTGTTGTTGGTATTCCCACCTTCCACCTGATGCGAGGCTGTGGCGGTTCCCCATAAAAAACCGGTTGGGAAGTAGAACGTGGCTTGCGGCATGGATCCTCCGGGTTGCACCCCCGCTGAAGAGAGCTAAAATAGATAGACTGATTTTAAACAGGACTGCATAATTGTAAGCGCATGCGTGCCGATGAAACAGACCCAGGAACAGGTTGCCAGGCCAACCGGGAAGAATATCCGCCTGAAATACCTGTCTTATGTGCCGCCGGAAGCCGGGCTGCAGCCAGCCGGGCGCCTGCCGGCAATCTTTTTCCTGCACGGGGCGGGTGAGCGAGGTTTCGCGCTGCAGCGGCTGCTGACCTACGGAATCCCCCGGGCGGTCGAGGAAAGCGCCGATTTCCCGTTCATCGCCATTTCTCCCCTGTGCCCGCCGGGCCGTTGGTGGCCGGATCTGCTCGATGAGCTGGAGCTCCTCTACGAGGAAGCTGCCAGCCGGTACCCGGTGGATCTGGAGCGGGTCTCCCTGACGGGGGTCTCGATGGGCGGCTTCGGCGCCTGGGCCTGGGGCGCCGCACATCCGGAGCATTTTTGCGCGGTAGCCCCGGTTTGCGGCGGCGGCACCGCAACGCAGGGCTTTCCTAAGCAGGTCCAGGCGCTGAAAGATACGCCGGTCTGGGCTTTTCACGGCGCGCTGGATACCGTCGTCCCGCTGGCCCTGTCGGAGAGCCTCGTCCGGGAGCTTACCGAGGCGGGCGGGAGCGTGCGCTTTACGATCTACCCGGACTTCGGCCACGAGGCGTGGATCCCCACCTATGCCAACCCCGAGCTGTATGCCTGGTTTTTGGAACAGCGCCGCGACCATCCCAATCCAGCAGGCTAGCCCGGGCGCTCCGCCTCAGACGGCCTTTCCCCGCCGGACAATGGCGTCCGCCATGCGCGCCACCCGCACCAGGGGAGCGACGTCGTGCACGCGGATGATGTCCGCGCCGCGGGCGATCCCCACCGCCACGGCTGCCGCCGTGCCCTCCAGGCGCTCCTTCACCGGCAGGTCGAGCGTGTAGCCGATAAAACCCTTGCGGGAAGGGCCCAGTAGCACGGGGTAGCCCAGCGCGCGGATCTCCCCCAGGCGGTCTACCAGCTCCAGGTTCTGCTCGACCGTCTTCCCGAAACCGATCCCGGGGTCCAGGATGATGCGGTCAGGATGCACCCCGGCGGCTTTGGCCAGCTCAACGCTCTCCATGAGCTCCCTGCTCACGTCCGCGAGCAGGTCGGCGTAGTGCACGCCGACATAGCGCCCGCCCAGGCGCGCCTGCAGCTCGGCATCCGCCGGCCGGCTGGCATTGTGCATCAGGATCACCGGCGCGCCGGATTCCGCTGCGACCCCGGCCATGTCCGGGTCGGCGCGCAGGCCCCAGACGTCGTTGATCCACCCCGCGCCGGCTTTCAAGGCCTCGCGCGCGACGCTGGCCTTGTAGGTATCGACCGACAGGGTGATCTCCAGCTCGGACGCGATCGCCGCGATCACCGGGATCACTCGATCCATCTCCGCCTGGTCGCCGACAGGCGTCGAGCCGGGCCGCGTGCTTTCACCGCCAATATCCAGGATATCCGCCCCGGCCGCGGCAAAGCGGCGCGCCTGCGCCAGCGCCGCCCGGATGGGATCCGCCTGTCCGATCAGCCCATCTCCGGAGAAGCTGTCGGGGGTCAGGTTGAGGATGCCCATGATGTAGGTTCGCTCGCCCCACGCGAGCGGAAAAGGAAGGTGCGCCATCTTAACCGGCCTGATTCGGAGGCATTAAATTTTACGGACCCCGCCCAGCCCGCAAGCGCGGAGAAGCTCCCCCACGGACCGCCCGATGCCGGGAATAACCAGGCCCGGGGCCAGATCGGCCAGCGGCGCGAGCACGAATGGCCGCTCGGCGATGTGCGGGTGCGGCAGAACCAGCTGCGGGGTTTCGAGCTGCAGGTCGTCGTAGAGCAGGATGTCGAGGTCAATCAGGCGCGGGCCGTAATGGAATGTGGGCGTCCGCCCCAGGTTGGTCTCAAGATGCTTGAGGTAAGCCAGCAGCTCGACCGGGGCGAGAGCCGTCTCGGCCTGCGCCGCCTGGTTTAAGAACACCGGCTGGTCGGTGTAGCCCCAGGGCTCGGTCTCGTAGACCGGGGAGGCCTGGATTACCTGGACTGCCGGGGGCAGGGCCGCCAGCGCGGCGCTCAGGTTGCGCGCGCGGTCGCCGATGTTGGTCCCAAGCCCCAGGTAGATGGTGTGCTGCATATCGCCCTATTGTAAACGAAAAGATACGGCCCGCTCGAACAACCGGCTGGCGATCGGAATTGCCCCGGCTCGCGGGCCCGCCAGGCTTCCCGGGGTTCGAGGAGCAGCGCTTACAGCCGGATCCCGGCCGCCCGCAGGTCGGCTTGCAGCTGCCCGGGGTCGAGGTAGAGGACGGTCCTGAACCCGAGCTCGCGGGCGGCGTCGATGTTGGCCTGCGAATCATCGACAAAGATGCATTCGCCCGCCGGGCGCGCCACCTTTTCCAGCGTGACCTCGAAGATGCGCGGATCGGGTTTGATCAGCCCGACCTCGCCCGAGATGACCATGCCGTCGAACCAATCGAGGAACGCGTAGCGCGAGCGCACCCGCTGGAACAGCTCGTACGGCCAGTTGCTCAGCGCGTAAACCGGATAGCCCGCCTGGCACAGCTCGCCCAGCAGGCGGATGTTCGGCTCGATCTGCCCG
>JAJYJF010000190.1 GCA_021796375.1 Chloroflexota bacterium
ATCCGCAAACAGGCGCCGGGCGCGGATGTCACCGTCCACCCCGAGCCGATTCCCGACCCACCCCCACGAGCCGGTTATTAAAGCCCAAGCTTCTGCTCGATCTCGCTCAGGTGGTTTTTCCAGTGGAGGGCGCGGTTCAGCCGGGCGGATTGGCCATTCGCCTGGATATCCGCGATCTGATCCGGCTCCAACCGGGCGATAGCCTCCACCACCTGCCCGGCAGCGTTTACCGCCAGCTCGACGGCCACATGCGGGGTAACGGCGTTGAGCAGCGGCCGCATGGCCTCATTCAACACGTCGATATCCACCGGTGAAGGCCCAGGGCCGGTATGCTTCCATTTTTCAAGCAGGGTCAGCACGCGCCTGTCCCAGAAAGCAAGGTGCATGAACACCCCGCAGACCGTCCAGCCTGCTTCCATGGGCATGAGCAGCTGCGTCTCGGTCAGCCCGTGCGCGAGCTGGGTCAGGTGCTCCAGTTCTTTCTGGTTCTCTGAAATAAAGTCCGGCTGGTCTGGCATGCTTCCTCCTCCCGAATCGCGAGCCATTAAAACGACCCTTTTATTTTAACACTCCCCTGCCCGGCTGGTAATTTCACACCTGTGGGAAACAATCCTGGCCGGAACAAGAAATTGGCCAGAAATCGGGATGCCCCCCCGCCAGGACGTCTCTATTCAGTATAGGGATTCTCCCGGTGTGCATTAGGAGGTCTCCGGTCTGAAAAAGCTGGTTAGAAACCCTATAATCAATATAATCGTGGATCATGGGTTTATGCGGACATGTCTCAAGTCCTTCCGATACGAATTGTGATTGCCGACGACCACCCGCGAATTCGATCCTGGATTCGAACGCTTTTGGGGCGGGAGAGGGATATCCAGGTGGTTGGCGAAGCAGAAAACGGGCAGGTAGCGCTGGAGCTGGTCAGGAGGTTTCAGCCGGATATCCTCCTGCTGGATATCGAAATGCCGGTGATGGACGGCCTGGAAGTGATGCGCCACCTGGCCCGGGTGAAAAACCCCGTCCGCATCTTGATCCTCAGCAGTTACGACGATCCTGAATATCTCGAGCAGGCAAAGCGCCTTGGCGGGGATGGCTACCTGATCAAGGAAAACTCGCCGCACCAGCTGGCGGGATTGATCCGCCAGATCAGCCAGAAGGGCAGAGGCGGGGCGGATCCTGTCGAAGCCATCATCCTGCCGCTCAGAACCAGGAGCCACCCGCCCAAACACGGTCCGCGGGCTGGCTAGGTTCATTTTTCCGCCCGCCTGCCGAGACGTCCCCGCTCTCCGGCGGAGACGGCTGGCCCGGGAAAATCCGCCTCGAATTTCACCTGTTTTTTCTCCCGCGATCTATTAAAATTGAACGATTATCGCTTGTTGGCGGCCTGAGCAAGAATCGGGTGGCTTTTCGCGGACCGGTCTCTATAATGGGTTCTAAGATCGGTCGCGAAAAGGAGAAAGGTGATGGTTATCGCGCATCCAGAAAATATTGACTTTCAGACCGGCGAGGACTACGCGAGAATTGAGGCGGCGATTCGCTACCTGGAAGATCATTTTCAAGAACAGCCCGGCCTGGAGGAGATTGCCGCTGCCGTCGGGCTGAGCGAGTTCCACTTCCAGCGGCTGTTCTCCCAATGGGTGGGGATCAGCCCCAAGCGGTTCTTGCAGTACCTGACCAAAGAGTACGCCAAATCGCTGCTCGCGCATTCCGCCGACCTGCTGGGAGCCGCGTACGGCAGCGGCCTCTCCGGGCCCGGACGCCTGCACGACCTGTTCGTCACCTGCGAGGCCGTGACCCCCGGCGAGTTCAAACAGCACGGCGCGGGGCTGGTGATCCGTTACGGGTATCATGAAACCCCCTTCGGCCGCTGCCTGCTCGCCAGGACTTCGCGCGGCATTTGCAGCCTGTCGTTCGTCGACCCTGGGCGCGAGCGAGCTGCGCTGGAGGGCCTGCGGGCCGGTTGGAGCCAGGCGGAGCTGGTTGAAGACCCGGACGCGACCCGCGCGCTGGCCAGCCAGGCCTTTTTGCCCCGGGCGAGCCTGGATCACCCCCTGGCGCTGCACCTGCAGGGGACCAATTTCCAGATCAAGGTCTGGGAAGCTCTCCTGCGCGTGCCAAGCGGATCGCTGGTGACCTACCACGACCTGGCCATGATGGTTGGAATGCCGCAGGCGGCTCGCGCGGTAGGGCACGCGGTGGCGCGCAACCCGATCGCGGTGATCATCCCCTGCCACCGCGTCATCCGCAGCGGGGGCGAATTTGGCAGCTACCGGTACGGCAGCGCCCGCAAAAAGGCGCTGCTCGGCTGGGAATTCGCCAGGCTGGAGCAGCCGGGCGCCCAATCCAAATAGAAGAGGTTTGCTTTGACGGTTAAAAATCCAACATCACCCGCCGCCAGCAAGCTGTCCATCTGGGCAGCCATGCTGGCTGTTTATATAGTCTGGGGGTCGACCTATCTGGCCATTCGCTACGGAATTCAAACCATCCCACCCTTGCTGATGGCCGGCTTGCGCTTCTTAATCGCCGGCGGCATCCTCTTCGCCTGGCGGCGCCTGAGCGGGGATCCGCTGCCAACCCGCCGCCAGTGGCGGTCGTCAGCCATCGTCGGGTTCTTCCTCCTGCTGGGGGGGAACGGCGGGGTGGTCTGGGCGGAGCAGCGCGTGGTGTCCGGCGTGGCCGCCCTCATGGTCGGTTCGGCTCCGCTCTGGATGGTGCTGATCGACGCGCTGCTCAACCGCGGACGGCCCAGGCAGCACCGGCCCAGCTGGATAACCGTCCTGGGCATCCTGCTGGGCTTTGTGGGGATCGCTTTGCTGGTCAGCCCCGGGGACCTGACCGGGCTGCACGGGCAGGTCGACCCCCTGGGCGCGGGGGTGCTGACGATCTCGGCTTTCCTGTGGGCATCCGGCTCGCTCTACAGCCGCAGCGCGGACCTGCCGGATTCCCCACTGCTCGGTACCGCGATGGAAATGCTGTGCGGCGGCGCCGCCCTGCTGCTGGCCGGCACCCTGGGTGGCGAGTGGGCCCAGTTCCACCCGGCGCAGATTTCGGCAGCTTCGCTCACCGGCGTCGCTTACCTGGTCTTCTTCGGGTCGCTGGTCGGGTATTCAGCCTATACCTGGCTGCTGCGGGTGGCGCCCACCACCCTGGTATCCACCTACGCCTATGTGAACCCCATTGTGGCCATCTTCCTCGGGAACCTCATCGCGGGCGAGCCGCTGACCCTGCGGGTGCTGCTAGCCGCGCTCGTGATCCTCGGGGCGGTCGCGGTCATCACGCTGACGCAGCCCGCGCATGGGAAGCACGCGCCGGCGGAAGCGGCGGCGGCCACGAGCGGCGACGATTGAGCTAGCCTCCCCACCAAGAATCCAGCCGCTCGCGCTCCTGGAGCACCTCGACCTGACCGTCTTCCAGCCAGAGGACGGCCGGGCGAGGCGTCAGGTTGTAGTTGGAAGCCATCGAGAGCTGGTATGCGCCGCTTACCGGGACGGCCAGGTGGTCGCCGCGCCGGAGCTCGGGCAGCCGCGCCTCACGGATCAAAAAATCCCCGGATTCGCAGTACCTGCCGACCAGCCGGGCGGGCAGGTCATGCCCGGCAAGCGGTTTCTCAATCGACCGCGCGCTGTAGCGGGAGCCGTATAACGCCGGGCGCGGATTGTCCGCCATCCCGCCATCCACGGCGACGACCCACTCCCCGGAAGGCGTCTCTTTCTGGGCGCCGACGGTGTAGACCGCGACCCCGGCTCGATCACCAGCCGCGGCAGCGGCCACCCGCGCCGCGAGCAGCCCTCCCTTACCGCTTCGCACACGGCCTGGATCCAGGGCGCCGGGTCGTCGGGCGGGTCGGTTTCGGTGTAACGCACCCCCCACCCCCCGCCGGGGGAGAATTCCATTGGGACTGCGCCCTCCTCGCTGGCAGCCCCGAGCACCCCCTCGACCGCCTCGCGGTATACCTCCGGATCGGTGATCTGCGATCCGAGGTGGAAGTGCAGGCCAGTCAAACTCAGAACGGGCGATTCTTGGATTCGCCGCAGGGCTTCCTTTGCCTGGCCGCTGGCGAGGTGCAGACCAAATTTGCTCCCGGCGGAGCCGGTGGCGATGTGCGGGTTGGTTTGCACGTCCAGATCGGGGGTGACGCGCAGCCAAACCGGGACGGGCTGGCGTCCGGCGCCGGCCAGCTCCTCCAGCAGGGCGAGTTCATCCAGGCTGTCCTCAACGATCGCATGGAGGCCCCATTCGAGGGCCGCGTCGATCTCGGCGGCGGTTTTGTTGTTCCCGTGCAGGTGGATGGATGCCGGCTTAAAGCCGGCCTGCCGGGCGGCATCCATCTCTCCCAGGGAAACCACGTCCAGATCCAGCCCCAGACCCGCCAGGCGCCTCCCGAAGCGGGTGGAAAAATACACCTTGGCGGCATACGCTACCGCCGCTTCTCCCGGATAATTCTGGTCCAGCAGCCCGCGCAGCCGGGAGAGCTGCGCTTTAAGGGTGGCGCCATCGTACATATACAGCGGCGTTCCATACCGGGCAGCCAGCTCCCGCAGGCTGAATCCGGCAGTAGCGAGCTCGCCTCCGGGCAGGATTTCCGTGGAGATCGGGAAGAGGCTGAGGAATGCATCCGGGGTTTTGGACATGGCGCGTCCTTTCGCTGGGGGGTTGCCGGTAATTGTACCGTCGATCCACTTGGAAGGGCACGCCGGTTAGATAGTGTAAAAAGTCACAGATGGAAGGGTTCATTCGGCAGTTGTTTTCTGAGGCCCAATCGATTAAGGTATGAGAGGAAGAAGGCTGCCGCCGGCAGGGGGTTTTATTCCGACTCGAGCGATTGATCCATTTTTACTGGGGGAGGTGCTTGTTGGAAAATCATCATCTTTCGGAAAATGAGCTTGCGCCGGAGGCCAGGCCCAGGCTATCGTTTGTCGAGGAGGTGATCCGGGCGACCCCCGGAGACTCGCGGTTGGAAATGTGCATCCAGTGCGGAACCTGCGGCGGCTCCTGCCCCTCCGGCCCGGACATGGACCATACTCCCCGGGCCATCTTCGCCATGGTGCGGGCTGACCAGCGCGAGGAAGTTTTCCGCAGCAACACCCCCTGGTACTGCATCTCGTGCTATTTCTGCACGGCGCGCTGCCCGCAAGCCGTTCACATCACCGACCTGATGTATACCCTGAAAAGCATGGCGGTGAGAAACGGGTACGCCCGCGATACGGCCTCGGCCGGCTTTTCGATCACCTTTAACGAGTATGTATTCAACTATGGCCGGGCGTTCGAGCTCGGCCTGGCGACCCGGCACAGCCTGCGCCACAGCCCGATCAAAGACTATCCGAGCCTGGCGCGGACCGCCATCCGGATGCTCGCCCGGCAGCGCATGAACCTGACGCCGACGCGCATCGAAGGACTGGAGCAGCTGCAGGAGATCCTCACCCAGGCTGACCGGATCGAGCAGGAGGAAA
>JAJYJF010000191.1 GCA_021796375.1 Chloroflexota bacterium
GTCAGGTTTTGGAACGACCGGTTGTAAAGCCCGTCCAGGCGGTCTTTAGGGGGCTGCTGCACCATATTGCGCAGGATCCGCTGGCCCACGTGCTGGGTCAGCTGGTCTTCCAGGGCCTGCTGGTTTTCCTGCAGCTGCTGGCGGATCTGGCTCAACCGCTCCGCGTTCATCCCCATCTCCTGCAGCATTTGCAGCAGCGCCTCGAGAGCTTCGCGCACCTCGCGGAACTTCAGCGCCTGCTCCATCCGGCGCACCATCTGGTTCTGCATGCGCATATCCATGGCGTTATCCACGTTGACCATCTGGTCCAGCTTATCCATCTCCTCCTGGGTCAGCGGCTGTCCCTGGATGATCTTTTCGAGCAGGTCGCGCAGCTGGCGCGTGTACTGGCGCAGGGCGTCCGCCAGACGCGACGCCTCCTGTGGGGTGAGCTGCTGGCTCACGTTATTCATCGAGGGCTGGTCCGCGCCAAAAAATAGCGGAAACAGCTTTTCGAACTGCGGGATGTCTTTAGAGTCCTTGATCAGGGTGGCCCGCAGGCTGGTTTTGAACGCTTCCCGATCGATGACCCCCAGCTCCTCGATCGCTTGAAAAGCATCTTTGCTCTCCGCCAGGCTGACGCGGACCCCCTGGGAGCGCAAGGCGGCAACGAACTGGATAATCCGAGCATCCATGTTGGATTCCTTTAGTTCTCGAAGGGCCGGATATCCGGCGCATCCCCTCGCCGGCGGTTGCTGGGCGAGAAAAGCTGCTTTTTGGCCCGCTCCAGGTCATGTTCGTGTTTGAGGAGGACGCTCAGCGTGGTTTCTAGCGTCTGGTCGTCCAGGTTATGAGCGTTGAGTGTAACCAGGGTCTTCGCCCAGTCCAGCGTTTCGCTGATGCTGGGCGATTTGCGCAGGTCCATCGTGCGCATCTGGTGGACCAGCTCCACGGCCTGGCGAGCCATCTTGGGCGCCAGATCCGGGACCTTCAGGCGGACAACGGCGAGCTCCTGGTCTACCGAGGGGTAATCGATGAACAGGTACAGGCAGCGGCGCTTGAGCGCTTCGCTCAGCTCGCGGGTGTTATTGCTGGTCAGCACAACCAGCGGCTGGTGGACCGCCTTTAAGGTACCCAGCTCCGGCACGCTGACCTGAAAATCGCTCAATACCTCCAGCAAAAAAGCTTCGAACTCTGCATCGGCGCGGTCGATCTCATCGATCAGAAGCACCACCGGGCGATCGCTCAGGATGGCCCGCAGCAGCGGTCGTTGGAGCAGGAAGCGCATGGAAAAAAATACATCTTCCTCCGCGGCGAGCCGGTCGGCGGCCATGGAAAGCGAGGCAATGTTTGACAGCGTTTCCGAAAGTTTATCGCGCAGCAGCTGGGTATAAAGCAGCTGCTTGGCATATTCCCACTCGTACAATGCCTTGGTCTCATCCAATCCTTCGTAGCACTGCAGGCGGATCAGCTCGCGACCCGTAGCGCCGGCGAGCGCTTTGGCAAGCTCGGTTTTACCCACCCCCGCGGGTCCTTCCGCGAGCACCGGTTTGCACAGCTGCTGGCTCAGATACAGAATCGTCGCAATTTCGTCGCTCGCGATGTACTGCTGTTTTCCGAGGGCAATCCGCAGATCCTGCGGCGATCCGAACTGGCGGATTTCATTCATGCTCATTCTTGAGAAGACTCCTTCTTTAAAATCCCATATTCGTAAAAACCCCGCCCCGTTTCTATTACCTCGATCTTTTCCTGATTGCATTTGCTGTTCAGCCCGGGGGTCCCCAGGGAGGAAATTTCAAAATCAGGCAAGGTGCACCAATATTACGATAATATATACCAGTATACTCATAAAAATCAAGGTCAACTAGGTAGGGGTTTCACCTAATCAGGATGGGTTCTCCGGGCGGGATTTCGCGGCTCCCGGGGCGGAGGTGGGGTGCATCGCTAAAAATTTGGGATGCACCCGGGGCGCGGGCCGCCTGATTTGGCGACGTAAAAGATGTAGAATCGGTTGATGATCGAGATAGCCCAGGGGATCGCCCTCGAGGACCAGGAAGTGCAGTTCATATTTCAGCACTCCTCCGGACCAGGCGGGCAGAATATCAACAAGGTGGCGACATCCGTCCAGCTGCGCTTCGATGCCGTTGGCTCCCCTTCGCTGCCCGAAGAGATCAAGAACCGGCTGAGGAGCGTGGCCGGGCGCCGGATGACGCAAGACGGCATCCTGATCATCGAGGCCAGGCGCTTTCGCACCCAGGAGCAGAACCGGCAGGACGCCCTCCAGCGCTTGGCCGCGCTGATCGAAAAAGCGCTTGCGAAGCCCGCGCTCCGCAGGCCGACGCGTCCCAGCCATGCGGCCCGGGCGGCGCGGGTGGAGGCAAAGAAGCAGCACAGCCTGGTCAAGCAGCGCCGCAGCAAAAATCCCGCAGACTGGGAATAGGCGCTCGCATCCCAGCGGGGGATTATTTTAGATACGGATGGAAAACCCCAGGACGTGCTCCCAAGGTTGAGGTGCTACATTTCCCGACTCGCGGCCTTGGATCTCTCCTTCCAAAACTCGCTGATCCGATCGCATAGCGCTGATAGAAATTAAAAAACCGCGGGTGACCCGGTCTGGCTGCAGGGTCAACCGCGGCTTTCTTTTCCAGGCGGGAAAAAGCTATTCCGCCACGATCCCGCGCCGGACAAGCAGTTCCGCGTTATAGACCGCGCCGCCGGCCGCGCCGCGGATGGTATTGTGCGATAGGACCACCATCCTCAGGTCCAGCAGGGTGTCCGGGCGGATGCGTCCGACCACTGTGGTCATTCCCCTGCCGGTACGACGGTCCAGGCGGGTCTGAGGGCGGTCGGGCTCGCTCCGGACCTGGAGGATGGGATGCGGAGAGGAGGGCAGGTCTCGGCTTACCTCCGGCGCCGTGTAGTCTCGGAGCGCGTTGGCAGCCTGCTCCGGGGTGGGTGGGGCTGCGAACTCCACCGCGACGCTGGCCAGGTGGCCGTCGGTGATCGGTACGCGGTTGACCTGGGCAGATATTCTGACCGGGTCTAGCTCCACCTGGCCATCCCCCAAGGCGCCGAGCATTTTCCTCGGCTCCCATTCCAGCTTTTCCTCTTCGCCGCCGATAAATGGGATGACGTTATCGAGGATGTCCATCGAGGGCAGGCCCGGGTAGCCCGCGCCTGAAACTGCCTGGAGCGTGACGACGAAGACCTTTTTCAACCCAAACGCATCTTTAAGCGCTTTCAGCGCCACCGTCAGGCCGGTGCTGGAGCAGTTGGGGTTGGTTACGATGCCGGCCTTCCAGCCCCGGCTGCGCCGCTGGCGCTCGACCAGGTCGACATGGCCGGGGTTCACCTCCGGGAGCAGGATGGGGACGTCGGCTTCCCTCCGGAAAGCGGACGCGTTCGAACACACCCAAACCCCGGCTTCCGCGAACGCGGGCTCGATGCGCCGGGCGGTATCCGCGGGTAGAGCGGAAAACGCCAGCCGGGTTTCCCCCGGGTCGGGGATCGATGGGGTCACCGGGATCTCGCGCGCCCATCCCGGCATCGGCTCATCCATCACCCAGTGGCAGATCTCGCCGTACGGCCTGCCTTCACTCCGTTCCGAGCCGGTCAGGCTGACCACCTGGAACCAGGGATGGCCGTCGAGGAGCTGCACGAACCGCTGGCCGACGCTGCCCGTTGCCCCTAATACCGTAACAGGAATCTTATGCTCCATGGTTAAATCTCCGTTTTTTCTGCTTGTGTTTGATTTCACCGCTTCAGCCAGGGATCAGCTTGTGCAGCGATCGGACGGCAGGATCGAGGTCCTGGGCATTTAAGATCAGGTTGATGGAGATCTCCGAGGTGCCGAAGGTAATCCCCAGGATATTGATCGAGGATTCCCCCAGCGTGGTGAAGATCTGGCCCGCGATGCCCGGGATGGCGTGGATCCCCGGGCAGATGACGGTCATCACGCCGACGTCTTCGCTGGTCATCACTTGGTCGATATCGCCGCGCTGGAACTCATCTCTGAAGTTGGTCTGCAGGACGTAGGTTACTTCCTCCACGCGATCCCCTGGAACAGCGAAACAGACCCGCTGCTCGGACGTGGATTGAATAATGAGCGGGACGCTGATCCCGGCGCTCGCCACCGCGCTGAAGATGCGGCCGGCGATCCCGGGCACGCCCATCATACCTGTCCCGGCAACGGTCACGAGCTGGAGACCGCGGATGGCGGCGATGGCTTTTACTTTGCCGATCCCGTTTGAATCGCGGTCCGCGACCAGGCGCGTGCCGGGGTGGTCGGGGTTAAACGTGTTGCAAACCCGCAGCTGGATCCCTGATTCGATCACCGGGTGGATGCTCTTCGGATGCAGCACCTTCGCGCCGAAGTAAGCCATCTCGGCCACCTCGCGGAAAGAGATTTCCGGGATGGTGCGCGCTTCTTTGACGATGCGCGGATCGGCGGTCATCACACCATCCACATCGGTCCATATCCATACTTCGTCGGCTTCGAGCGCGACGGCCAGGATGGACGCAGAATAATCGCTCCCGCCTCTTCCCAGGGTGGTGGGCGCGCCGCTGGAGGTCGCCCCGATAAACCCGGTCACAACCGGGATGGAGCCGCTCTGCAGGATGGGGTTGAGGACTTCACGGCAGCGCTTGATCGTGGCCGTCATATCCGGGGCGGCATTCGTAAAATGATCGTCTGTCTGGATCAGCTGGGTAGAATCGACGAACTGGGCGTGCTTGGAGGTGCTCTCGATCGCGGCCGCCAGCACCCGCACGCTGAGCCGCTCCCCCAGCCCGGTCACGGCATCCAACGCCCGGGGCGAGGCTTCCCCTAACACATGGATCGCCTGGCATAGATTCGAAAAATCGGAGATCAGGTGATCCACTTCCTGGTGGACCTGGCTGCGCCGGGCCAGATCGGCGACGAGGGCGTTCGCCAGTTCGTGGTGCCGCGTGCTGAGCATCTGCGCGGTTTCAAAATATGGGGCGAGGTCTCCCCTGGCAGCTCGAACCGCGCTCTTCGTCAGCGCATCGGTCACGCCCGAGAGCGCGGAGGTCACCACGATCAACCGCGGCCAATCCCGGCAGGTATCGCAAACGATCTTCACCGCCTGCTGCATGGCCGGGATCGTTCCAACCGACGTCCCGCCGAATTTCATTACCAGAGCTTTCTGATGAGTGTCCACGAATAATTCCTTTCGATTTGAATAGAAAAGGGCTGCCTTTGCTCGGCAGCCCCGTGTTTCTGAGGGAATTGGGTTTGATTATCGCCTGTGATCCTCAAACGCCGCGGCTGCCGTGGTTGCGCTGTACGCAGTCATGGTAGTCATGGACATCATGGTACCCATACCCAGGATCAGGCAGGAGGGGGGAAATTTTTCTCGGAGGATCGGTAAGCTATGCATCTTAAATCCGTTATGCAGCATTATACCGGCGCG
>JAJYJF010000192.1 GCA_021796375.1 Chloroflexota bacterium
AGGCCAGCTTCCGGATCTCAGCCTAGAGCCGGGTATCCTTGAGCTGTTCGGGGTTTTCTCCTCGCGGAAAAGCGGCCGCAGAGCATTGGAGTAGTGGATGACAAAAGTAATCCGCGCGGGCACGATCACCACCGCATCCGAAACCTATACCGCGGATATTCTGATCGAGGGCGAGAAAATCGCATCGATCGGTCAAAACCTGACCCCCCCGGGGGCGGAAATCATCGACGCTTCGGGAAAGCTGGTCTTGCCGGGCGGGGTGGACCCCCACGCGCACTTCGACCTGCCCATGGCCGGCACGGTCACCGCCGATGATCATTATACCGGGCTCAAAGCGGCCGCCTTTGGCGGCACCACGACCGTCCTGGATTTTACCTCCCAGGATTCCGACGACCTGGGCGCGGTCCTGGATGCTTGGCACGCCAAAGCCGCCAAGGCGGCCGTCGATATCGGCGTGCATATGAATATCACCCATTTCACCCCGGAGGTCGCCCGGCAGATCCCCCACCTGGCGGAGCGCGGGGTGACCAGCCTCAAAGTGTTTACCGCCTACAACGGGCGGCTGCGCCTGGGGGACGGCGATATCTTTCAGGTGATGCGCATCGCCCGGGAAAGCGGGCTGCTCACCATGGTGCACGCGGAGAACGGCGACGCGATCGACATCCTCATCGCGGAGGCGCTGGCCGCCGGGCACACCAGCCCGGAATGGCACGCGCTCACCCGGCCTGCCTGGGGCGCGGTCGAGGCTGTGCTGCGCAGCTCGGCTCTGGCCGCCCAGGCGCAGGCGCCGCTCTACATCGTGCACATGAATGCCGCGGGTGAGGTGGACCAGCTGGCTTACGCGCGGGAGCACGGCCTGCCGGTGATGGGTGAGACCTGCCCGCAGTACCTGTTCTTTACAGCAGACCACCTGCGCCGCCCGGATGGCGCCAAGTGGGTCTGCTCCCCGCCCGTGCGGAGCGCAGAGGATAACGCCCGCCTCTGGCAGGGCCTGGCGGACGGCGCCATTCAGACCATCGGCACCGACCACTGCTCGTTCTTCTTCGATGGCGCCAGGCCGATCCTCTACGAAGGCCAGCCGGTCGCCATCCCCGGCAAGGAGCTCGGCCGCGACGACTTCACCAAGATCCCCAACGGGCTGCCCGGGGTGGGGGACCGGCTTCCCATCCTGTGGACGTACGGGGTCCGCGCCGGAAAGCTCAGCGCCAACCAGTTCGTCGCCCTCACGAGCACCAACCCGGCCAAGATCTTTGGGCTCTATCCGCGCAAAGGCAGCCTGGCGCCCGGGGCGGATGCCGACCTGGTCATCTGGGATCCGGAGAAGCGGATCACCTACGGGGTAGCCCATGCCCAGCACCGCACCGATTACAATCTGTATGAAAACTGGGAGCTGGTGGGCTACCCGGAAAAAGTATTCCTGCGCGGCGAGCTGATCGTGGACCGCGAACAGTGGCTGGGCCGCCCGGGGATCGGCCGCTTTATCCCCGGCCAACCTTTCGCGTCCATTTTGTAATCGAACCTCTGGCGCTCCTCGACGAACGCCTTGCGGAAAAATCCTCACCATGCTGATCTCCCTTCCGATTGGGATCCTGCTTGCAGCCGGGCTGGTGATCCTGGGTGTGCGCTGGATCTGGCCCAGGTTCCCCTACACGTGGCTGATCGCAGCCGCCTCAGCCGGTTTGTGCTGGCTGCTGACCATTTACCTGCGGCTGCGCCTTCCCAGCACGCTCAGCTTCCCCGCCTGGAAGCCGGCCGATCTCTTCCACAGCTCGCCTGTAATCGTGCTGGATTTCGTCTCCTGGCCGTTCGCGCTGGCGCTGGCCAGCCTGGTTCTGGCTGAAATTTTAACCGGGGTCGCCCGGACGCAGCCACAGCCTGGCCCTTCCTCCTGGGTGGCGGCGGTCGCCCTGGGGGGGTTAGGCCTGTTCGGGGTAATGTCCGGGAACCCGCTGACCCTGCTGCTTGCCTGGGGCGCCGCCGACCTGTGCGAGATTACCATCGTCCTGTTCAACGTGCATACGCGCGAGATGAGCTCGCGGTCGGTAGCTGCTTACGCGGCAAAATCCGCCGGGCTGTTTTTTGCGCTGTGGGCTGTCCTCACCAGCCGCACCCACGGGCCCTCGCTGACGTGGGAGATGATCCAGCCCGGCGCGGCATTGTTCTTGCTGCTCGCGGCGGCATTGAGGTTGGGGGTCCTCCCCCTGCACCTGCCATTTCCTACCGATCCCGGGATTCGCCGCGGCCTGGGGACCCTGCTCCGGCTGATCCCGGCGGCTTCCAGCCTGATGCTGCTGGCGAGACTGCCCACGACGGTGGCCCAGGAGCCCTGGGCGAATCTACTGGTCGGGTTCGCCGCCCTGGCCGGGCTGTACGCTTCGATCATGTGGACCCTGGCGGAGAACGAAATCAGCGGGCGCCCCTACTGGCTCATCGGCGCGTCTTCGCTCGCGGTGATCTCGGCCCTGCACGGCCAGCCCGGCGCCAGCCTTGCCTGGGGGTTGGTCCTGCTGATTTCCGGAGGGCTGATCTTTCTTTACTCTGCCCACGGGAAGCGCAGCGCGCTCTTCTGGGTTTTGGCGGCCGCGTGCATCGCCGGGCTGCCGTTTACCCCCGCAGCCGGGGGTTGGGCCGGGCTGGTTGGGGGTGCGTTCTCCTTCTGGAATATCCTGACGGTGCTGACCGTCGAATTTTTAATCTTTGGCTTTATCCGGCACGCGACCCGCGCATCGGATGACTTATCCCAGATGGAGCGCTGGGTCCAGTCGATCTACCCGTCCGGGCTGGTGGTGCTGGTCGCCTCCGAGCTGTTCCTCGGATACAAGGGCTGGGAGGGCTCGTTCACCGCCGGAACCTGGTGGGTGAGCGTCCCGGTCGCGGCGATCATCCTCTGGCTGAGCGTCTGGTGGGCGTATCGGAGGGGGCGGGCGGGATCCGGGCAGCTGAGCGTCCCGGTACCCGGCTGGGCCTACACCACGGCCGTCCAGGGATTGAACGGTCTCACCGGCGTCCTGAGGCTGGAATGGGTTTACCGCCTCCTCTGGAGGGCGCTGGTACAGGTCGATCGAATCCTGTCTGCGCTGACCACAATTTTTGAAGGAGACGGCGGGGTTTTGTGGGCGCTCCTCCTGATGACCGTGATCGTTACCCTGCTCCAGGTGAGGGTGGGTCCGTGAGCTCGAATCTGGTGATGCAGGCTGCGGTCGGGCTGCTGGCAGTGACCTCGGTGATGCTGCTGATCAGCCGCGATTGGCGCTACAGCCTGGCGGCGCTCGGCTGCCAGTACATCGGGGTGGCGCTGCTGGTGAGCATGCAGTGGCCGGTGGGCATGGCGCTGATCAAGCTCGTCGTCGGATGGATGACCGGGGCGACCCTGGGCTTCACCCAATTCAGCGTAAAAGACCGGGGGGAAGAGACCTCCTGGCCGCGGGGATGGGTGTTCCGGCTGGGGGCCGCAGCCCTGGTGATGCTGGTTGTTTTTTCGGTTGCCCCACAGATGAACACCTGGTTGACGACCGTATCCCCACCCCAGGTCGAGGGCGGCCTGCTGCTCCTGGCGATGGGGCTGCTCCAGCTGGGGATGACGGCCAAACCTTTTCGGGTCATCCTCGGCCTGCTCACGTTCCTTTCGGGTTTCGAGATCATTTATTCGGCGGTGGAGGTTTCGATCCTGGTCGCGGGCCTGCTCGCCGCCGTGAATCTGAGCCTGGCGCTGGTCGGCACCTATTTGATCGCCTATTCCTCCGCGGAAAAAAGCCCATGAGCACTCCGGTCGTGTGGATTTTCGTCCCTTTTTTGATCGGCCTGGGGCTGCTCGCCATCCAGAGATACACGCGGCTCTCCCTGCTGGCCGGGGGGATCTGCACCTCCGCGCTGGCATTGTCTGCCAGGCTCCTGCCGATCGGGCGCACTTTTTTCGTGGGCCCGCTGGCGGTGCGGCTCGCGGATACGCTTGAGATCGCCGGCCGAAGGTTCGTCCTCGGGGAGGCTGCCCGCCCGATTCTCATCCTGCTCTTCCTCGGGGCGGCATTCTGGTATTTTGGCGCGCTCGCCGCCCGGGTGAACTCATTCTTTGCACCGGTCGGGTTTGCCATGCTGGCTTTTTTCGTGGCGGCGCTCTCCGTCCAGCCCTTTCTATACTCGGCGCTGCTGATCGAGATGGCTGTGCTCTCCAGCATCCCCCTCCTCGCGCAGCCCCGCCAGCCGGTCCGCTCGGGGGTAACCCGGTACTTGATCTTCCAGACGACCGCTTTACCGTTCATCCTGTTCACCGGATGGATGCTGACGGGGGTGGAGGCGGGGAACGCGGATATCAACCTCCCGCTCCGCGCCGGGATACTGCTCGGGATTGGCTTTGCCCTGCTCCTGGCCGTTTTTCCTTTCCACGCCTGGATCCCGCTCATCGCCGAGCAAAGCCATCCATACGCGGCGGCTTTTGTCTTTGTGCTGCTGCAGACCTCGGTGCTGCTGTTTGGCATGGAGCTTTTGAACCAGTTCACCTGGCTCCGAACCGCTCCGGCGATCAGCGAAATCCTGCGGCTGACCGGTGCGATGATGGTGGTGGCCGGGGGCGTCCTGGCCGCGTTCCAAAACCACCTCGGCCGGGTTCTTGGATTTGCCGTCGTGTATGAGACCGGGTTTTCGTTGATCGCTGCCAGCCTGGGAGGGATTCCGGGGGTGGAGCTGTTCAGCATGCTGTTCCTCCCGCGCATCGCAGCTTTCGCTCTCTGGGCGTTGGCGCTCTCGGTCGCCTTACGCGCCTGCGGGAGCCTCTCCCTCGGGCAGCTGAGCGGGGTGGGCAGGCGGTACCCGCTGGTTTTTGGAGCGATTATCCTGGCGAACCTGAGTCTGGTCAGCATCCCGCTGCTGGCGGGGTTCCCGGTCAAACTTGCGCTGCTGGAAACGCTGGCAGTGCAGTTCCCGGTGGTCGCGATCTGGACCCTGCTGGGGATGCTCGGCCTGATGGCGGCCGGATTGCGGGCGCTGGGGGTGTTCACCGCCGGCGAGCCCGCGAAGAACGAGGCAGCCATCCCAATCTCGACCCAGGGGCTGCTCCTGGTGGGGGTTTTCAGCCTGTTTTTGATCGGGATCCTGCCGCAAATTTTCCTGACGCCCATGCTGGCTCTTCTGAAGAGCCTGCCCAACCTGTTATAATTCGGTGCAATCAGGTCGATTTTCCCCCGCAGTGCGGAGTTGAGGATTTAACTTTATGGAACTGGAACAGCTAGTAAAGCGCTTGGAGTGGCTCGAAGATGAACGCCGCCGGGATAAATCCGCCATCGCTTCCCTCGAAGGCCGGCTGCTGGCGATCGAGGGCGGTCTTCCGGCGGTGCAGCAGCAGTTGAAAGAGCTGGCGGGGGACATCGCCAGGCT
>JAJYJF010000193.1 GCA_021796375.1 Chloroflexota bacterium
GATCATGGTGCCCGACGCCTGCAAATCCTCCAGCTCGGGCAAATCGGATATCCCGCTGCCCGCCAACGCTACCAACGTGGGCACCCTGGCCGGGATGATCACCTTCAAAAGCCCGGACAGCCCCAGCGTGGTCGCGAATTTCTTCAAGCTGGCCCTGCCCCAAAAAGGCTGGACGGCCGAGTTCCAGACGACGAGCGGCGGGATGGATGTGCTGATCTTTACGAAAGACAGCGTCTCCCTCCAAATCATGATCCAGGCACAAAACGGAGAGACCAACGTCTCGATCAACCAGCAGCAGTAGCCATCCAGCCCGATAGGACTGCCGCCTCGAGATCAGGGCAGCCGGCTGCCCCGGCGGCCTGAAAGCCCGGCTGTTTGCAATTCTGTAATGGCTTCAGCCCCATCTGAGATCAGTGTAATAATATGCAGAATTATTTCTTGGGGGGATCGCTCCCCCCAAGAAATTTTATTTATATCTTAATCATTGAAGGATACACGCAGCATGGCAGCCATGGAGCTTGCACTTTCTTGGAGACCCGCGAATACCATCACCGGCAAGCCGCGGAAAGAAGATGACCCGCACCGGGAACCCATCCGCCAGATGGAACGCCAGTATGAGTGGCCGCTCTCCGCGAGAATCAACCGCAGGAAACCGCTTTTTCTCGATCAGCTGCCCGCGAGGCAGTTCGAATCGCCGCTGGAGGCGCTGGTGAACAGCCGCTCGCAGCAGACCCTGGACCAGATGCCCGGCCAGCTCGAATCTCCGCTATACGCGCTCACGAACCAGCGCGAGCCCCAGCCCATCCAGGAGCTGGACCACCAGCAGTTCGAATCTCCGCTCAACGCGGTCGTGAACCAGCACGAGGACCTGCGCCGCTGGCGCTCGCCGAACCGCTTCCATCCCCTGCAGAACGGCATGTGAGCCGGCGGCCGGCTCCCCGCGAAGGGGCGGGGGGACGCCTGCCGGGCCGCGCTACCCTTCCGAGCCGTCCTCCCGCGCGAGGAGGTAGGCGGCCATCTCCTCGATCTCTTCGATCTCGGGTGCGCGCACCAGGATCCCGAAATCGCCGATGGCCGCCGCGAACACCCCGCTGATGGCCCCCGAGTAGCAAACCCGGCCGGGAAAAGCCTGCCGGGCCTCCTCGATCGAATGGGTGTAGCGGTGCTGGAAGCGCCTCCCCAGGTACGCGCAGTAGTACGGCCGGTCCACCCGGGCATCGAAGCGGTTGCGGGCGACCACGCTGGCGTACTCGCGGTAAATATCGATGTCGTTGGCGTAATTCCACATATCGGTCGTCAGCCCGCCCGGGGGCCGCATATTGACCTCCAGGGCGACCAGCTTTTTCTCCGGGGTGCGGAAGAATTCGAAGTGGAAGAACCGCTCGCGGACGCCATACGCTTTCACCAACCGGCGGCCGAGAGCATCCAGGTCGGATGGGATCTCGCGCCGGGCGACGTACCAGAAATCGAGCTGGTGGTTGACGATATCCATCACCCCTTCGCTATATTCCATCGACGAGGAAAAAACAATCCGCCCGTCCTGATCGGTCAGGCCGTCGTAGGTTTCGATCGCGCCTTCGATGAACTCCTCGAAGATATAATCGGCCAGCGGCTTGTTGGCGAAGAATTCCTCCAGCTCGCTTCGGCTGCGGAGCTTGTAGGTGCGGGCGGCGCCCACGCCGATATCCGGCTTGGCGATAACCGGGAAGCCAACCTCGTCCACCAGGGAGAGGGCATCTTCCAGGGTTTCCACCACCCTGCCGCGCGCCGCGGGCACGTTCGCCCGGGCAAACACCGCCTTCATCTCGGATTTGCGTTTGATGCGGGTCAGGTCCTGGGTGTGGAAGCCGGGGATGTTGAAGTCGTTGCGCAGGCGGGCGTCGCTCTCCAGCCAGTACTCGTTGTGGGATTCGAGCCGGTCGATTTTGCCGTGGCGAAAGGTAAAGTATCCGAGGGCGCGGACCAGGTCGTCGTAGTCGTGCAGGCTGCTCACCCGGTAGTACTCGTTGAGGGCCGACCGCAGCTCGGGGCGCAGGCTGTCGTACGCGGATTCTCCCAGGCCCAGGACGGTCACCCCGGCGCGGCGCAGCTCCACCGCGAACGGGTAAAAGTTGGGCGGAAAATCGGGTGAAAAATCAACGAAATTCATATCCATCTTTCCAGTGAAGAAATTGGACGAAGTCCCTGTCCGAAAATTACTCGGGGGTTGTTTTTCGGGGCTTTATTCCGGATTCTCGGACAGGCTCGAATTAAACTATTATAATTATATTTATCCGTTTAAAACAGGAAGCTAATAAACTGGGATGCATCCGATCAACCGGATGCACCCCCTGCCCCGGGTCACCCAGGGGCAGGAATCATTGGCCGCACGCCAGCTCGTTCCGGGCAGCCGAAATGGCGGCCGCCTGGGCCGGGCTGGAGGGTATTTCGCCCTGGATGCGCAGCCACAACGAGCACAGGTAGGGTTTCATCGCCGGCGCCGACGGCCAGGCCTTGTCCGTCAGCTGGACGGCCTGATCCCATCGCCCGGTGTGCGCCATCCCCAGGATGAAGGTCGTCATCTCGTAGCCGTTCTTGGTTTTGTACCCCTTCTGCGCTGCCTGGTCCCACAGGCTCATCACCGCGCTCCAGTCCCCCTGCTGGCGGGCCAGCTCGGCCTTTTCGTAGTAGTAGCACCAGGTGTGCTTGGGTTCCTTCCCGAAGATCCCGGCCGGCGGGTACCCCGGATTCGCCGCCGTGGAGATCAGGCTCAGGTTGGAAATCTTTGTGATCCTGCGGGTGACATCCGCGACGAGCGGGTTATTCGTATCCGCCGGGTTCAGCACCCACAGGCATTGCCCGTTCTGGGTGTCATACTGGATGACCAGGCTGTTCTGGCTGGTCGAATAGAACTCGAACGAAGCGGTCTGGTAATGGATCGGCTCTCCCTGGATGAACCTGGCCAGGTCGTCTTCGGTCTGGTAAAAATATTTCTCCACCGAGTAGAACCAGTAGCTGACCCGGCTGTATTTGTCCGCTTCGGTATCCAGCGCCGCGCGGGACTGCGGGTAGAGCAGGTTGATCGCCATGGAGGTCGGGTAAACGCCCATCTTGCTGAACAGCTCGTGGTTCGACATCAGCGCGGTGCCAGGCGCCAGGTTTGGGGCGCGCCAGACCAGCTGCCAGTAAAAGGGCGTCTGGCTTTCGGTCGCCTTGACGTAATCGTACCCGTTGCGCAGATCCGCGCCGCAGGCCAGCCCGACCAGGATGCTGACGGCGATGATGACGGTGGTCCGGTTTTTGAGGACCGCCACGAACAGGGCCACCAGGAACAGGCTGGCGCCGAACATCGCGGGCAGGGCGAAGCGGTCTGCCCACAAGGTGTTCGCCTGCGCCGCCTGGCGTCCCAGAGCCCAGGCCGGGGCGTGCCCGAGCAGCACGCCCAGCCCGCCGGCGATGAGCGCCTGCGCCCACCAGGAGCGCCACCCGGCTGGCTCCTGCTCCCCCTCCTCGCGCCGCTCCAGATGCAGCAGATAAACCGCCGCCAGCACCCCGATGACGAGGACGACCGCCCAGAACACCAGGTTGATCTTCAGCGCAGGCGATTTCTGCAGCTGGATGACGCCCGGCTGGACGGTGTTATACCAGGTGGTGAAGAAAATGTTGGAAAGATCCTGGAGGACATTTTGCGCCAGCAGGTCGATGTAGTAGAACGGGTGGTGAAACAAACCGTAGAGCAGTCCGGGGGTGTTGCGGTCCTGGTTCGGGAGCTGGATCAGGAACAGGCGCCAGACGACAAACCCCAGCTCCACCAGCAGGTAAGGCAGCCAGTATTTCAGGGTATCCAGCGCGCGCTTGAGCAGGCCGGCCGCGCGCGGCGCAACCGCCAGCCACAGCAGCACCGGGCGCAGCAGCTCGAGGCCGACGAAATACTCCAGGGTGACCAGGTGCAGGAAGGCGGTGATCATGCCCAGCAGCGTGAGCGGGATATACCAGCGGCGGCTGCGGACCGAGTAGAGCATGGCGAGCAGAGAAATGGAATAGGCCAGGAAGGCCGCCCACTGCTGGCTGAAGGTGACGGCGATCGGCATCTGCTTGAAGGTGGGATAGACGGCGAAGAGCAGGGCAGCCATGCTGACTTCCTGGGTATGCCTGGGCCAGACCAAACGCATGACCTGCCAGAGGGCCAGCGCCGTCAGCCAGCGGCAGGCCAGCTCGAAAATCTGCCAGGTGATCGGGGTGATGCCCAGGACGGGGGCCAGCGAGACGTACAGCCAGGCCGCAAGCGGTCGGTCGTCGAAGGCGAAGAATTTCCACAGCCCAGCCGGCCCCTGCGCAAAGGCCGCGAAAACCGGCCGCCAGTCATCCATATAAAAACCCAGCTTGGGGATCAGCAGGCCAAAACCGGCGACGCAGACCACCAGCAGGGCGACCACAACCGTCCACGAAGGAAAGCGGATTCTCATGCCACAATCTCCTGAGACCGGAGGCAGAGCCCCGGTTCATTTGCGTTCATGCGCTTGATATGCGGGAGATTATACCCTGCCGTCCCACCGCTGCCCGGGTACCGCGCCAGGGCCAATCTGCGCTACAATATGGGCTGGAGACAGGGTTGATGCTCTCCAAGAATCCGCGGTATTTTATCAATCAATGATGTTTCCAGGGGTGAAAGGGAAATCAAATGCAAAAGATGATGAAAGCACTGGTAAAGAAGTACGCCGAGCCGGGGTTATGGATGGAAGAGGTCCCCGTTCCGGAAGTCGGGATCAACGACGTCCTGATTCAGGTGCACAAAACGGCGATCTGCGGCACGGACGTGCACATCTATGAGTGGAACTCCTGGGCGCAGAAGACGATACCGGTGCCGATGGTGATCGGCCATGAGTTTTCCGGCCGGGTCGCCGCGATTGGCTCCAACGTTCACGATGTCAACATCGGGGATGTGGTCTCTGGGGAAGGCCATATCGTCTGCGGCCGCTGCCGGAACTGCCTGGCGGGAAGGCGGCACCTCTGCAAGGATACCCGCGGGGTTGGGGTGAACCGCCCGGGCTGCTTCGCCGAGTACGTCTGCATCCCGGTCACCAACGTCTGGCATGCCGACCCGCGCATCCCGATGGATCTCTTGAGCATTTTCGACCCGTTCGGCAACGCTACCCACACCGCGCTCTCTTTCAAGGTGCTCGGGGAAGACGTCCTCATCACCGGCGCCGGACCCATCGGGATCATCGCGACCGCCATCGCCAAGCACGCCGGGGCGCGCTACGTGGTCACGACGGACGTCAACCCGTACCGGCTGGAGCTGGCCAGGAAGATGGGGGCGACGCTCGCCCTGGACGTCACCCAGCACTCGATTGCCTCCGCGCAGATCGAG
>JAJYJF010000194.1 GCA_021796375.1 Chloroflexota bacterium
CCCTCCCCGGCGAGCTGCTCGACGATACGGATGCCCATGCCGGTGATCTCCATCGCCCCGCGCGAGACGAAGTGCTCCAGGTTGCGCACCAGCTGCGCCGGGCAGGCGGAGTTGACGCAGAACCAGGCTACCTCCCCGGGCAGGTGCTCGACCCCCTGCCCGCAGGACGGGCAGATGATCGGCGGCTCGTAAGGGACCTCCGATCCACTGCGGGCATCCACGACCGGGCCGATGACGTACGGGATGACATCCCCGGCGCGCTTTACCAGCACCCGGTCGCCGATGCGGATGTCTTTTTCGGCGATGAAATCAAAATTGTGCAGGGTAGCCTGTTTGACGATCACACCGCCGATCTCGACCGGGTCAAGCACGGCGAAGGGGGTGATTACCCCGGTCCGCCCGACGTTGACGCCGATATCGCGCATCCGGGTGGTCACCTCGCGCGCCGGAAACTTGAAGGCAATCGCGCCGCGCGGGTCTTTTCCGACCACGCCCAGGTCGCGCGCCAGGCGGAGGTCGTTGATTTTGATCACCATGCCGTCGGCTTCATAGGGCAGCCGTTCGCGCAGCTCGCCTCCCGCCAGTACTGCCTGGATGGCTGTGTCGAGGTCCGCGCAGTAGCGTGCGTCGGGCGTCACAGGGAAGCCCAGCTCGCGCAGGTACTGCAGCAGCTCCCACTGCTTCTGGGGGACGGGCCCATCCGCAACCACGATCTGGTAGACAAGCAGGTTCAGCGGGCGGGAAGCCGTCAGGTTCGGATCGAGCTGGCGAAGCGAGCCCGCGGCGGTGTTGCGCGGGTTCAGATAGGTTTTCTCGCCCGCCTCCTGCAGGCGCTGGTTGAGCTTCTCGAAATCGGAGATGGTGATATAGGCTTCCCCGCGCACCACCAGCCGGTGCGGCGGCCGGGGCCCGCCGGCATTCACCGGGATGCGCAGCGGGACGGCGCGGACGGTGCGCAGGTTCGCGGTGATATCCTCACCGATGTCGCCGTCCCCGCGGGTAGCTCCGAGCTGGAAGATGCCATCCTCGTAGTGCAGCACCACCGACAGGCCGTCGATCTTCGGCTCGACGACGTAATCCGCCTTCTCGACCCGGTCATCCAGACGGACGTTGCGGTCGTACCAGGCGCGAATATCCTGGGCATTAAAAGAGTTCGCCAGGCTGATGATCGGCCCGGGGTGGCGGACCTTGGTAAACCGCTCGGCAACCTGGGCGCCGGCCCGCTGGGTCGGTGAATCCGGGGTGAGCCACCCGGGATTTTCAGCCTCGATTTCCCGCAGCTGGCGCAGGAGCGCGTCATACTCCGCGTCGCTGATGACCGGTGAATCCAGGACGTGATAGCGGTAGTTGTGATAGTTAATTTCTCGGCGCAGGGCTTCCAGTTGTTCGTGAAGGACGGCCTGGTTCTTTTCCATAATCTTCTTCCACGGTTGGAGGGTCTTGCAATGGGTTGTATAATTTAGACTGTGTGAGCTTCCACTGAATTATACGAGAATCTGATAGGACCTCATAACCGAAGCGGGGATTCTGGCTGGAGATTCAGAGTGGGGACGTCTGCTGGAGGGTGAAATGCGGATTATTGCCTACATCATCGCGGGGATATGCATTCTTTTCGGAATCCTTTTTATCCTGGGCGCTTTCGGGCCGACCGGCGGCGGGTTTGCCTATATCCTCATCGGGGTCATCCTGGTATTGATCGCCTTCGGGCTCATCTTCTGGGCGGGCAGGCAGAAGCAGGCTCAATCCGCCCAGAATGTCACCTATAAGATCGATCTTCCTGGCGATGTCCAGATGGACACGTTGAAATGCAAGGCCTGCGGGGGCACGCTCGGGCCGCAGGATATCCAGATGGTCAATGGCGCCCCGGTGGTTACGTGCCCGTACTGCCACACCACCTACCAGCTGACCGAAGAGCCCAAATGGTAATCGATTCCCTCATTGGCCCGGGGTGGAACGGAAAATCCATCGGAGAGATGCCATGATCAGAAAAACCGCCCTGCTGCTCCTGGTGCTGGCCGCCCTGCTCGGGCTGGTATCCAGTACGGCGCTCGCTCAAACCTACTCGTTCAGCATGCCGGACGAGACGGTCAACGCATCCTACAACCAGGATGGGACGCTTTCCCTGGATTACGTGTTCACCTTTGCCAACGACTCCGGCGCTTCGCCCATCGACTACGTCGACGTCGGCCTTCCGAACAACTCGTACGATATGAGCACCGTCAAAGCTGACGTGGATGGATCGCCGGTCAGCGACATCACCCAGGCCGACCCGAACAACCTGTCGAGCGGCGGGAGCGGCGTCACCCTGGCGCTGCACAATCTGGCCATCCAGCCGGGGGCAACCGGAAAAGTCCACCTGTCCGTGGGGAAGATTACCGGCGTCGTTTATCCATCCACTGGGAACAACACCAAGAATTATGGCAGCGTCAATTTCAGCCCCACCTGGTTTGATTCCTCTTTCGTCCATGGAAACACGAACCTGACCGTTTCGCTCACCCTGCCGCCGGGGATCCAGCCGAGCGAGCCGGTGTACTACACCCCCGGCAGCAACTGGCCCGGCTCGCAGACCCCGGCATCCAGCCTGGACTCCCAGGGTAGGGTTGTCTATACCTGGAACAGCCCGAACGCCAATGGATACACGAAATACACGTTCGGAGCTGGTTTCCCGGCGAAATACATCCCGGCTTCCGCGATCGTCAGGCAGCCCCCCATCCAGATCAGCCCCTCTAGCCTGCTCTGCTGCGGGATCGTCCTCTTTTTCCTGTTTACCTTCGGATTCAGCATCTACCAGGGGATCTGGGGCGCACGGAAGCGCAAGCTCGCCTACCTGCCGCCTAAGATCTCGATCGAGGGCCATGGGATCAAGCGCGGCCTGACCGCTGTGGAGGCCGCCGTCCTCGAAGAGCAGCCGCTGGACAAGGTCATGACGATGATCCTGTTCGGGGTGGTCAAGAAAGGTGCCGCCACGGTCACCACCCGCGATCCGCTCGAGCTCAAGGACGCCAGCCCGCTCCCCCAGGGATTGAACGCTTACGAGACGGACTTCCTGGCCGCCTTCCAGAAGCCCAACGGGCCGGATCGGCGCAAGCTGCTCCAGGACATGATGATCAACCTGGTCAAGAGCCTGTCGGAGAAGATGAAAGGCTTCAGCCGCAAGGAGTCCATCGCGTACTACGAATCCATCACCAAGCAAGCCTGGGATCAGGTTGAAGCCGCGAATACCCCTGAGGTGAAGAGCCAGAAGTACGACGAGGTGATGGACTGGACCATGCTCGACCACGATTATTCCGGGCGGACGGGAAGGGTGTTCGGATCCGGCCCGGTGTTCGTGCCCATCTGGTGGGGCAACTACGACCCGGTCTTCCGCAGCCAGGGCGGCGGCCTCGCGAGCCCCAGCACCTCAAGTTTAGGCGGCGGAGGCGGCGGGGGTTTCGGAACCCCAGGCTCTCTGCCCAGCCTTCCGGGCTCGGCTTTCGCTTCATCGGTCGCCAACAGCGTGCAGACCTTCTCCGCCGGGGTGCTCGGCGGGGTGACCGGCTTTACCGGCGGCGTCACCAGCGCCACCAATCCGGTTCCACCGCCCGCTGTCTCCAGCGGCGGCGGCTGGCATGGCGGAGGCGGCGGGGGCTGCGCCTGTGCCTGCGCCTGTGCCGGCTGCGCCTGCGCCTGCGCGGGAGGCGGCCGCTAGTGAGGCTTGTCACTGAGGTGCGATCTCGCCTGGCGCGCTTCGGCGCGGCCTGGACCCGCCCGCAGGGAGATCTCCCCCAGGCCGGGCTGTATGCTTTCCGGCTGGAGCGCCCCGCCGAGCAGGCCCGCGTCCACCTACGCATCGACCCGGATGGCCGCGGTATGCTGATGGTCAACGCCAGCCAGATCTTTCACCTCAACCCGAGCGCCGCCAGCATGGCTTTTTGCCACCTCTCTCAGAAGACCCAAACCGAGGCAGTGCGCCTGCTGACCCATCTTTACAATACCCCGGCCAGCCAGGCAAATGCTGACTACGCGCAGTTCAGCGACCAGCTGGATGCCCTCCTCCACCCCGATGGCCCCTGCCCGATCCACGACCTCGACCTCGAGACCACCCTCCCATTCTCCGCACGCCCTTCCGCACCGTACCGGATGGACCTGGCCCTGACCTACCGCTGCAACAATACCTGCGCCCACTGCTACAACGCCCACTCGCGCGCCCGGGCGGAGCTCTCTACCGGGGAGTGGTTCCAGGTGATCGACCGCCTGTGGGAGCTCGGCGTCCCGCACATCGTCTTCACCGGGGGCGAACCCACCCTCCGCGACGACCTGCCCGAGCTGATCGCCCACGCCGAGCAGAACGGCCAGATCACCGGCATCAACACGAACGGGCGCAGGCTCGCCGACCCCGCTTACGTCGAAAGGCTCGTCAGCGCCGGGTTGGACCATGTCCAGATCACCCTGGAATCCCACGACCCAGGGATTCACGACGAGATGGTCCGCCACAGAGGCGCGTGGGTCGAGACAACCGCCGGTTTGCGCAATGCCATCGCGACACGGCTGTATGTGATGACCAACACCACCCTGCTCACCCAGAACAGCCCTTCCCTGGCCGGAACGCTGAACTTCCTCGTGGAGGTGGGCGTCCGGACCATCGGCCTGAACGCGCTGATCTACTCCGGGCGCGGGCGGACGGTCGGCACCGGCCTCCCCGAGAGCAGCCTGCCGCCACTGCTGGACCTGGCAAAAGAAAAAACCCGCGCAAATGACCAGCGCCTAATCTGGTATACCCCGACCGAGTACTGCCATTTCGACCCCGTCCAGCTGGAGCTGGGGGTGAAGGGCTGCACCGCCGCGCTCTACAATATGTGCGTTGAGCCGGATGGAGGCGTGATCCCCTGCCAGAGCTACTATCGGAGCCTCGGAAACCTGCTGGGGGATCCCTGGGATTCGATCTGGAACCACAGCCTGGCTGTTTCTCTGCGAGAAAGACACGATCTGCCCGGAAAATGCCTGGGCTGCGGCTTGCTGCCGGAGTGCGGCGGGGGCTGCCCGCTCGCGCGCGAGGCGAACCCGGCCGAAATGAGCTGAAAGGTCCCGCTCCCCCGGATCGAAATTCCGGGCCGTCGGAAATCGAGGTGAGGCATGTTCGATCAAATTCGAGAAAACGTCCGCAAGTTCTTCACCCCCGCCCGGCCGCTCCCCGCCGGCAGCCACCAATACCAGTCTCCCCCCGAAGCAAACCTGCCTTACCGGCTGCACCTTCGCCTGGAGCCGAACGGCAGCGGGCTGCTGATCATCAATGCCAAAACCGTCCTCCACCTGAATGCCACCGCGGCGGAGCTGGCTTACTACCTCGTCCGCGGCGC
>JAJYJF010000195.1 GCA_021796375.1 Chloroflexota bacterium
CCGGACGACCCGGTTTTTCGCCCGCTGCTCGAAGCCAGCCAGCAGGTTGACCTGCAGGTGGGGTTCGTGGACGAGGACCGGCGCCACCGCTTCTTTATCTCCTCGGCTTACCTTTCGAAAGGGGAGATCCTCCACGTCCACCACAAAGTCTACCTGCCCACCTACGGCCTCTTCGATGAGGGC
Source organism: Chloroflexota bacterium (assembly GCA_021796375.1). GTDB lineage: Bacteria > Chloroflexota > Anaerolineae > Anaerolineales > Anaerolineaceae > JAJYJF01. Next base: position 184 of record JAJYJF010000195.1, read on the forward strand.
CGCTTCTTCGCCTTCGGCGATTCGATCCGCGCCTTCGACACGCGCTTCGGCCGGGTAGGGATGCTCATCTGCGAGGATTTCTGGCACGCCTCGCCCCCGTACCTGCTCTGGCTGGACGGCGCCGACCTCCTGCTGTTCTCATCCGCTTCACCCGGGCGCGGGCTCACGGACAAACCCCAGCTCGAGACCGCTCACTGGGTGGAGCACATCAACCAGGCATACGCCAGCCTGTTCACCGCCTTTGTGGCCCACGCGAACCGGGTTGGTTTTGAGGATGGGCTGAGCTTTTGGGGCGGCTCGACCGTCTTCGACCCCGACGGCGAAGAGCTGGTGCGCGGCCCCTACCAGCAAGAAGCGCTGACGCTGGCCGAAATCGACCTGAACCAGCTGCACCGCACCCGCGCGCGCCTGCCGCTCCTGCGAGACGAGCGCACCGCCCTCATCGCCCGCGAGCTGGAGCGGATCAACCAGGATCATGGAATCCGTTAAGCTGCGAACATGCTGAAAAACAACACCCCTCCCGACCTGACCATCAACACCGACCTGGCGCGCACCATTCTGACCGGCTTCCTGCGCACCGAGATCGGCCGGATGGGCTTCGCGCATGCCGTCGTCGGCCTATCCGGCGGGATCGACTCAGCCCTCTCCTGCTTCCTGGTCGCCGAGGCGCTTGGCCCGCAGAACGTCCTCGCCGTGCGCATGCCCTACAAGACCTCAGCGCCCGACTCGCTCGCGCACGCCGGGCTGGTGATCGACGCCCTCGGGGTGCAGTCGCTGACGGTCGAGATCACGGAGATGGTGGATCCCCTGTTCGCTAAATTTCCGGGGATGAGCGACCGGCGCAAGGGGAATATCATGGCGCGCGCGCGGATGGTCGTTCTTTACGACCAGTCCGAGGCGTTTCGCGGCCTGGTCGTCGGCACCGGCAACAAGACCGAGATCCTGCTCGGCTATACCACGGTGTACGGCGATTCGGCGTCCGCGCTCAACCCGATTGGGGATCTGTACAAAACCCAGATCCGCCAGCTGGCGCGCGCGGTAGGCGTCCCCGAGCCTATCCTGCAGAAAGCTCCCTCCGCCGATCTCTGGTCCGGACAGACGGACGAAGGCGAGCTCGGCTTTACCTATGCCGATGTCGACCAGCTGCTGTATCTCCTGATCGACCAGCGCTACAGCCCGGAAGACCTGGTGGACGCCGGCTTTCCGGAAGCCTTCGTGCGGTCCGTGATCGAGCGCGTCCGGCGCAACCAGTTCAAGCGCGTGCTGCCGCTCGTCGCCAAGCTGTCGAACCGCACCGTCGGCTACGATTTCCTTTACCTCCGCGATTGGGGGACGTAAGTTCCTAAAAGCATGCTCGGTTTACACCTTCCACCCGCGCTTCATCACAAGCGGTTTGTATACCTGTGGCTGGGGCTGATGATCTCGATGGCCGGCAGCCAGATGCAGCTCTGGGCCCTCTACTGGCACATCCGCACCCTCTCCAACCAGCCGATCGCCGTCAGCGGGGTCGGGGTTGTCCGCTTTATCCCCGTGCTGGTCTTTTCATTAGTCGCCGGCCTGGTGGCGGACCGGTTCGACCGCCGCAAGGTGATGTTCCTCACCCAAACAGCCATGGCCCTGGTCGCCCTCGCCCTGGGGCTGCTCACCCTGACCGGCCAGGTCAGGCTGTGGCACCTGTACCTCCTGACCGGGATCCAGGCCATCGCATCCTCGTTCGACCTGCCCGCCCGCCAGGCGCTCACCCCCAACCTGGTGCCAACCCGCGACCTGCCCAGCGCCTTCAGCATGCAGTCGATGGCGTTCGATGTGGGGGCTATCCTCGGCCCCGGCCTGAGCGGGATCGTCATCGCGTACCTGGGGCAGGCCTACGCGTACCTGTTCAATGCCGTTTCGTTCGCCGCGGTGATCGTCGCCCTGGCGCTGATCGGGCCGGTGCAGCAGCAGTTCGCCGGCCAGGCGCAGAACCTCTCCGCCTCGTGGGAATCGATCCGCGAGGGGATTCATTTCATCCTCCACCAGCCGATTATCTTCTCCAGCATGATCCTGGATTTCTTCGCCACATTCTTCTCCTCGGCGAACACGCTCCTGCCCTTCGTCGCCCGAGACGTGCTGCACGTGGGCGCGGTTCCCTACGGCTGGCTGTCGGCGGCCGCATCCATAGGGGCGGTGCTCGTCGCCCTGGTCATCTCCCAGCGGGTGCACATGCGCCGGCAAGGGCAGGTGATGCTCTGGGCGGTCATGTTCTTCGGGCTGGCGACCGTGCTGTTTGGGATCTCCCGCAATTTCTGGCTCACCATGCTCGCGCTGGCCCTCGTCGGAGGCTCGGACGCGGTCAGCACCATCATCCGCAACACCATCCGCCAGATGCAAACCCCCGATTTCATCCGCGGCCGGATGACGAGCATCAACCAGATCTTTTTCACGGGCGGGCCGCAGCTGGGTGAGATCGAAGCCGGCGCGGCCGCCCAGGCTTTCGGGACGCCGTTCGCGATCCTCACCGGAGGGCTGGGCTGCGTGGTGGCGGTAGCCTGGATCGGCTGGCGCTGGCCGCAGCTGCGCCGCTACGACGGCAGCGAGCCATCCCTGGCCGGCGCAGAAGCGGATTGAGGATTCACTCCGTCTCGGTGACCTTGTGGATGGAGCGCGGCGTCTCGGGGTTGAGGCCTTTTTCGAGGGTCAGGTGGTAAGAAAACAGCTGTCCCGCCACCGCGGCCACGATCGGCGCGAGCCACTCCGGGGCTGCGCCCGGCAGCTCCAGCGGGACCTCCGCCAGGCGCAGCGCCCGCGGGTCGTCGGAAAGGACCACCAGCCTGGCCTGCTGGTCGCGCTGGACGCTTTCCAGCACCTCCAGCATGCTGTCCATCACGTCGCCGCGGGTGGCGACGGCCAGCACCGGGAAGGTCCGGTCGATCAGGGCGACCGGCCCGTGCATGAAGTCCGCCGGGGAATAGGGATCGGCCAGCACGTACGCCATTTCCTTCATTTTCAAGGCCCATTCAAAGGCGGTCGCGTAGTGGTAGCCGCGGCCAAGGACCACGCAGCGCTCCATCGAAGCCATGCGCTGCGCCGCCTCGCGGTAGTGCGCCTCCCGGCTTAAAACCTGGTCCACCTCGCCGGGGATCGCCCCCAGGCGATCGAGCGCGCTCTGGTCGCCGGAAAGCAGCGCCGCCAGGAGGGCGACCGCCGCCAGGGAGGCCGTGTATGTCTTCGTCGCCGCCACCGCGCGCTCTTCTCCTGCACCGAGGTTGATCACGAAATCGGCTGTCCGGCCGATGGGGGAATCCGGCCGGTTCGTGATGGCCAGGGTCGGGCGGCCCTGCCGCCGCGCCTCCGCCAAGACGGCCACCACGTCCGGCGACTGCCCCGACTGCGAAATGCCAAGCGCCAGGGCCCCCTCCAGGCGCGGGACCTGGTGGTAGCGGGTGAAGAGGGAGGGCGTCGCCAGGGCAAACGGGAGGTGATTGAGCGAGCCAAACACGTACTCGGCGTACCGCCCGGCATTATCGGAGGTCCCCCGCGCGGCGAGGTAGACGTACTGGAAATCCATGCCTTTTAACGCGCGGACGATGCTCTCCAGGTTCGAGCGCTCGCGCTCCAGCAGCCCGCGGATGACCTCGGGCTGTTCCAGGATTTCACTTCGCAACGTCATCGGATAATTCCTCCTCTCTTGAATGGGGAATGAAGGTCGTAGCTGCTCGCCCTACGGCAGGCCAAGCTCGGTGGAGAGCACCACTGCCGAAGCCCCGAGGATCAGGTTTTCCGGCCCCAGAACCGTGTTGCTGATCCGGGTATCCCCGGCGAGCTTCGCCAGGCTCCTGCGCCGGACCTCTTCCCGGACGGCATTCAAAAACGGCTCCCCGAAAGCGGTAAAGCTGCCGGTGAAGACGATATGGTCCACGTTCAGGATGCTGACCAGGCTCGCGATCGAGAAGCCAAGGTAGCGCCCCGCCTGGTTGACCGCCGCGGTGGCGGTCTCTTCCCCGGATGCATACCGGCGGAGGACATCCCCCCAGCGCGGCATCCCGGGTCGTCCCTGGCTGGCAGGCGCAGCCGCCACCTCCCGGACCGCGCGGAGCACCGCGCGCGAGGTTGCCACGGTCTCGAGGCAGCCGGTTTTGCCGCACGAGCACAGCCGGCCGTCCTCGACCACGGTGAGGTGGCCGATCTCTCCGGCGCCGAAACCGTCCCCGTGATGCAGGCGGCCGGAAAGGATGATCCCGCAGCTGATCCCATCTCCCGCGCGGACGACGATCAGGTTCGGGTTCTGGCTGTGCTCGCCAAAGGTGTACTCCGCCAGGGCCGCAGCGTGGCTGTCGTTGACCAGATAAATCGGGAGCTCGAAGCGCGCCTCGAGCGGCTGCTTGAGCGCCAGGTCGGACCAATCCAGCTGGACGGACCGCCGGACGATCCCATTCAGCGGGTCGGTGAGGCCGGGGACGATTACCCCGATCCCGATCAGCGGCGCTTCCGCCTCGGATACCATCTGGTCGATGGCCTCAACCAGCAAGCCGACCAGGGCCTCGCCGCGCATCCCGGCGGTCGGCCAGCGCCTGCGGTAGCGGATGCTGCCGCGCAGGTCCACCAGCGCGACCTCAAACTCGTCCGGCTTCAGGTCGGCGCAGATCACCTGGCGGGCGTTGGCGCGCAGGCTGACCAAAATGGGCGGTTTCCCGCCCGCCGAAGAGCCCACCCCCACCTCCTCGAGAAAGCCTCTTTCGATTAATCCCCCCACGATTTCTGAGATGGTTGCCCGGGTCAGCCCGGTCGCGCGGGCGAGGTCGGCCCGGCTGATGGGGGATTTGTCATAGACGGTTTTGAGGACGAGGCGGATATTATGGACCTTGGTGAACTGCCGGGTAGCTTTCTCCATAGGCGCTGCCGCTCCTCCGCGCGGGAAATCGGGAGTTTGTATGTTTACTGAACTTAATTAGTAACCCGTTTCGGGGAAATTGTCAATCCATCCTGCCGGATCTACTCAGGGTTTTCACAAGGTGGGTTGACAAAAGACGAAAAGGTCTTCTTCGGTACAATAAGGGTTCGCCAAAACACCTGTTGACCGGAGAAGACCGCTATGGATTATACCAACCTGGCTCCTCACCAGGATGTGGATGAAAATGGAT
>JAJYJF010000196.1 GCA_021796375.1 Chloroflexota bacterium
CGGCGGAGCTCCGCCAGGAAGGCGACCAGACCGCCTACCAGGCCAAGCTGGCCAGGATAGACGATCAGGAACCGAGCCTGGGGAAAGAGGAAGTCGTCAGGCCGATCCTGCTCGACATGGAGCAGGCGGCGTACAGCATCAGCAAAATCAAGCGCGGGGAGCGGCGCCGGAAGCCGTCCGCCCCGTTCATCACCAGCACGCTGCAGCAGGAAGCATCGCGCCGGCTGGGCTATACCGCCCGGAGGACGATGGCCCTGGCCCAGCAGCTCTATGAGGGGATCGACGTGGGCGAGGGCGGCAACACCGGCCTGATCACCTACATGCGTACCGATTCTACCAACCTCGCGGAAATGGCCCTGAACGAGGTGCGCCAGTACATCGGCCAGCGCTTCGGGCAGGATTTCCTCCCCCCGGCGCCGCTGCAGTATAAAACCCGCTCGGTGAATGCCCAGGAAGCTCACGAAGCAATCCGCCCGACCTCCTGCCTGCGCGAGCCGGAAAAGCTAAAACCCTTCTTGACCCGCGACCAGTACCGCCTGTACCAGCTGGTCTGGCAGCGCTTCGTGGCTTGCCAGATGGAATCCGCGGTTTACGATACCCTGACCGTCGAAATCAGCGGGACGACCCCCCAGCACACCTACCTGCTGCGGACGTCTGGCTCGGCCGTGCGCTTCCCGGGTTTTCTGATCGTCTACGAGGAAGCCCGCGATGAAGACCAGAAAGTCCCCGAGGAAGAAGGCGCGGAGGCGAACCGCATCCCCGCCAGCCTGCTGGAGGGCAAGCGCCAGGAACTGATCCGCCTGATCCCCGAGCAGCACTTCACGCAGCCGCCGCCGCGCTACACCGAGGCAACCCTGGTGCAGACGCTCGAGGAGTACGGCATCGGGCGGCCTTCCACCTACGCGCCGATCCTATCGACGATCCAGGAGCGCGGATATGTCACCCGGGAAGGCAAGCGCCTGGAGCCGACCGAAACCGGCATCCTGGTCAACGACCTGGTGGTGGCGCACTTTCCGGAGATCGTCGATATCGGCTTCACCGCGAAGATGGAATCTGGCCTCGACCAGGTCGCCGAAGGCGGCCGGGAGTGGGGGGATCGGATCCGCGAGTTCTACGGGCCGTTCTCGAAGCAGGTGGTCAAAGCCCAGGCGGAGATGCCGACCCAAAAAGCCGAGCTGGAGAAGGTCGGCCGCGCCTGCCCGGACTGCAGGCACGACCTGGTCATCCGCTGGGGTCGCTACGGGAAGTTCATCAGCTGCAGCAACTTCCCCGAATGCCGGCACACCGAGGCCTTCCTGCAGAAGATCGGCGTGACCTGCCCGCAAGACGGTGGCGAAATCGTCGAGCGCAAGACCCGCAAAGGGCGCCTTTTCTACGGCTGCGCCAACTATCCAAACTGCCAGTTCACCTCATGGAAGCGGCCGATCGCCAGCCCCTGCCCGAAATGCGGCGGGATGCTGGTGGTCGCCAACAAGCGCGAATACCAGTGCATGAACTGCCAGGAAAGCTTCCTGCAAGAGCAAATCGCAGGCGAGGAAACGACTGAAACGGCATAGAACTTGCAACAACCCAGCGTGTGTAGTAGCATAGCGCTGCCGGTACTGCACACAGTTTATCCGTTGAAAGCCGCTTTTCACCAGCCCTGATGATGGGCTACGTGGCGAACTTCTTGTGGGAGCTAAACATGGACACAATTCGGGAACAGCTCAAACGACCGCTGGTGATGGGGGTGATCGGCCTGGTCGTGGGGATGATTTTTGGGCTGACCGTGCTGGGATGGGTGGTCTGGCCGGTCAACTGGGTCGATGCAAGCCCTGCCTCCCTGCGGTCCGATTTGAAAGCCGACTACCTGCGCATGGCGGTCGATTCGTACGCCAAAAATCAGGATAAATCCCTCGCGCTGGAACGCTGGAATGAGCTGGGCCCGGGTGCCAAGGACGTCCTGGCAGCCGTTGTCGCCAACCCGCAATCGGCGGATATCAACCAGATCAACAACTTCATCGTCGCGGTAGGCGCCAATACGCCCACCTCCGCGGCGGCAGCAGCGACTCCGGCCGGCGCGACCGCGGCGACGAGTTCCGCGTCATCCCCGCTGGCCCTGCCGGTCATCCTGGGGGTAACGTGCGTTCTGATGCTCCTGGTGGCCGCCGCGCTGGCGTACTATTTCCTGATCCGCAACCGGCGCCTGGCGGGCCCGGCCCAACCGGCTGACCCTGGCCAGGCCGCCAGCCCGACCGCGGAGAAGCAGATTTTCAGCCCGACCCGGGCCGAGCCCCCGGTCGCCCAGTTCATGACCACCTACATGGCCGGCGACGACCTGTACGACGACTCCTTCTCCATCGATTCGCCCTCCGGAGAGTTCCTGGGAGAATGCGGCGTGGGGATCTCGGATACCATCGGGGTGGGCGACCCGAAGAAGGTGACCGCGCTGGAGGTCTGGCTCTTCGATAAAAACGACATCCAGACGGTGACCAAAGTGCTGATGAGCGACCATGCCTTCAACGACCCGGCTATCCGCCAGCGCCTTGAATCGAAAGGGGAACCGGTGCTGACCGAGCCGGGGAAGCATATCTTGCTCGAGACGGCCACCCTGCAGCTCGAGGCCCGCGTGGTGGATATGAACTACGGGCAGGGCGCCATGCCGCCCAGCAGCTTCTTCGACCGGCTGACGCTCGAGCTGGCTGTCTGGCCTAAAAACTAAAGAATAGACCCGAAACGCATGGGGACGATCTAACAGGAAGGCGGAGGGGCAAGCAAGCCCCTCCGCCTTTTGGCACACCCCGAGGAACCGAGGGACCTGTAGAACCTGTCCCTCGCCCCGCATCCCGAGGCGCAGCCGAGGGACGCCCCCAGATGGCCAGCTATTGCCGGGAAACGCAACCTGGGGGCGGGGTTGGGGTGGGTTTTTTATTCAAAGAGCCTGGATTGAACATGGACCATCCAAAAGATGAAATCAGGGATGGTCCATGTGTTTTATTTCTACGGATTGGATTTATTCAATCTTGACGATTTTAAGCTGGAGGGGGCCGTTGGGGGTTTCGGCGGAGACGGTTTCGCCCACCCGGTGGCCGATCAGGGCTTTCCCGATCGGAGATTCGTGAGAGATCTTGCCGTTGCGCGGGTCGGCTTCTTTCGGGCCGACCAGATGATAGGTTTCGGGAGGATAGTCCTCCTCCTGGATCGTCACCCGCGAGCCAACTCCGATCTCGCTGCTCTGCCGGTTCTCCGGGATGATGATCACGTTGCGGAGCACCTTTTCAAGCTCCTGGATGCGCCCTTCCAGGAAGCCCTGCTCTTCCTTGGCGGAAATATAATCGGCGTTTTCGGACAAATCGCCCTGTTGAATTGCCGCGCGCAGGCGCTGTGCCAGCGAATCTCTCGCCGGTCCCTTCAGATATTCAAGCTCTTCTTTTAAACGAGCTGCGCCTTCGGCGGTCAGATAAGAACCCTCTTCCATTTCTTTTTTATTCTCCATCAATCCTGTTCGGTACGCTGCATGCCCGATCTTACCATCACTTTCGACTGCTAACGGCCTGATCAAGATTTATTAAGGTAGAGACATTGGGTTGAACAGCTTTTCGAACTCCTCGACGGCAAACCGATCGGTCATCCCGGCGATATAGTCGCAGATCGTTCGCTCCAGCCCGCGCTCCTCGATGGTCGCCTGGACGTGCCGCGGCAGGATGGTAGGCTCGCTCCGGTAGGCGTTGAACAGGTCGGTGATGATGCGCTCGGCTTTCACCGCCATGCGGACGACCCGGTAATGCCGGTAGAGGTTGGCGTAGAGGAAATCTTTCAGCTGGCGGTTGCGGTGATGCATCTCCTCGGAGTGGCCGACCACATTATACGGGAGCTTTTGCAGGTCGGTCACCGAGCGCACCCCCGAATCGCGAATGCGCAGATCGGTGGCCTGGACCAGGTCGTTCACCTCCAGGCTGATCAGGCGGCGGATCAGGCGGTGGCGGGAGAGGTCGTCGGCGAGCGGGCCGTGCAGCCCCACGCTCTTCAGCACCACCTCCCAGAGGGGCATTCCCTCGAGCTGGCTCTCCTGGATCATCCCCGAGCGCAGCCCGTCGTCGAGATCGTGCGCGGTGTAGGCCAGCTCGTCGGCGGCGTTGGTGATCTGGGCTTCCAGGTGGCCGCGCAGCTCGGGATTGAAATCGGAGGCGTCGGCGATATCGTACTCCGTCTCGTGCTTGACGATCCCCTCCAGCACCTCCCAGGTGAGGTTGAGACCCGGAAAATCGGGGTAGCGGTTTTCGAGCTGGGTCACGATGCGGAAGGACTGCTTGTTGTGGTCGAAGCCGCCGAAATCGCGCATCAGCCGGGCCAGGATCGTCTCGCCGGAGTGCCCGAAGGCGGGATGGCCGAGGTCGTGCGCCATGCAGATCGATTCGGTGAGGTCTTCGTTTGCGCCCAGCGCCCGCGCAACCGTCCGCCCGATTTGGGTTACCTCGAGGGTGTGGGTCAGCCGGGTCCGGTAGTAATCTCCCTCGTAGTTGATAAAAACCTGGGTTTTGTATTCCAAGCGGCGGAAAGCCGTCGTATGCAGGATCCGGTCGCGGTCGCGCTGGAATAAAGTCCGGTAATCCGGCTCATCCTCCGGGTGGAGCCGGCCGCGCGAGTTCTTGGAGCGCAGTCCATACGGCGCCAGGCTTTGATCTTCGAGCGCTTCCAGACGGGCTCGATCGTAGATCATGATTTCCCTCCTTTATCATCGCCGGTGATGCATGTCCCGGGCCGGGCGCCCAGGATCGCCGCTTTTACCTGGCCCGGGTGCTCGCCCGAAAAAACCGCGATCTCGAGGCCGGGGATGTCCGCCGCCAGCGAGAGCATCCGCTCGACCTTCGTGCGCATCCCACCGGTTACGTCCACGCCGGCGGATCCCTGGAGCGCAGCTGCGATCCGCGGGTAGCTCCCGGGGGTAATGAGCGGGATGAGCTCCTGGCAGGCGGGGTAATCCTGCCAGACGCCCTCCTCGACGCCGGCCAGCAGGATCCGCTCCGGCTTCAGGCAGCCCGCCAGGTAGAAGAACAGGTCCTCGGTTGAGAGAATCGTGCCGCCCCGCTCGCGGTCGAAGATCACATCTCCCAGGACGACGGGGACCAGCTGATTGTGAAGAGCCGACCGGATCGGGTCGAGGTTCCACTCCGCCACCTGGCCGCCGCTCGCGATCACCGACGCCGAGGGCGGGAAAGCAACCGCCGGCAACCCGGCGCCCAGCAGGGCTTCCATCACCAGCTGGTTGAGCGCGC
>JAJYJF010000197.1 GCA_021796375.1 Chloroflexota bacterium
ATGCGCTTCTCCGCCTCGCTGATCAGGCGGCTCTTGCGCTCCGGGCCGGCGATGACGCGCTCGATGGCTTCCTCGAACTCGGGCTGCGAGATGGCGCGCTTGTTCTGGCGGGCAGCCAGAATCGCGGCCTCGTTGACGAGGTTTTCCAGATCCGCACCCACAAAGCCCGGGGTAGCCCTGGCCAGCACACCCAGGTCAACGCCCGGAGCGAGCGGCTTCCCTTTGGCGTGCACCTTAAGGATCGCTTCGCGGCCGCGCATATCCGGGCGGTCCAGCACCACCCGCCGGTCGAACCGGCCGGGGCGCAGCAAGGCGGGGTCCAGGATATCCGGGCGGTTGGTGGCCGCCATGATGATCACGTTCGTATCGGTATCGAAGCCGTCCATCTCGACGAGCATCTGGTTCAGCGTCTGCTCGCGCTCGTCGTGGCTGCCGCCCAGGCCGGCGCCGCGCTGGCGGCCGACCGCGTCAATCTCGTCCACGAAAACGATGCAGGGCGAATGGCGCTTTGCCTGGTCGAACAGGTCCCGGACGCGGCTCGCGCCCACGCCGACGAACATTTCGACAAACTCCGAGCCGGAGATCGAGAAGAACGGCACGCCGGCTTCCCCGGAGACGGCCTTGGCGAGCAGCGTTTTCCCGGTCCCGGGCGGCCCGACCAGCAGAACGCCTTTGGGGATGCGCGCGCCCAGAGCGATGAATTTCTGCGGCTCGCGCAAGAATTCAACCACCTCTTCTAATTCTTCTTTCGCCTCCTCAACCCCGGCGACATCCTCGAAGGTTACGGTAGGCTGGTCGCCGCTGAACATGCGCGCCCGCGATTTGCCGAAAGACATGGCCGCGTTATTGCTTCCCTGAGCCTGCCGGAAAATGAACCAGAAGACGCCCGCCAGGATGATGAACGGGAGGATATACCCCAGCGCGGTCGCCACGCCCAGCCAGGCGCTCGGGGGTTTAATCTCAATCTTCAGGTTGGGTGAGGTCAGTTCGGCGGGGGTCACCCCCAGAGCAACCATCTGCTGGATGAAGGTCGAATTCGGTTCCTTGTGGGAATCTTGCGTGTCTCCATTGGTGAAGACGACATGCAATGTGTTGTCATCGACCACAACCCGCTGGACCGTCCCCTTCATGATGTCAGCAGCGACGTCGTTAATCGTCAGAACGCTCGTACTGGTACTCTGCTGCTTGAAGTTGTAGACGACCATTGCGATGATCGCTACAAACAACAACAGGTAGATAATATACGACTGATTTCTAGAACTCACATATACCTCCGGCGGTATTCACAGCCACCCGCGATGGGTGATGGTTATCAGAATTATACCAAGTTTCGTTTTATATTTGGATAGTTTTTAGCATATATTATATCGAATATCGATCCGCCTGCTGGCCGGTTAAGGATGATCCGGGCTCGCCCGGAAGAGTGATCCCTGGCGTTCAACCGCCGGCCGCAGATTTGGCGACCGCCGCGATGGTCTCCATGGCCTGGCGAATATGGGTTTTATCATGGGTGGCGGTGAAACCGACCAGCTCACGCAGGTTGGTGGGTCCGAAGATCGCGTGCCGGGACGGCCGCTCCCAATCAGCGGGGTTCAAGCCTGCCAGCAGATCGATGAGCTGCATGCGAATATCGATCAGCTTTGCCAGCGCTTTGGTTCCATCCTGCGTGCAGTAGCCGCGCTGCTCCGCCCATGGATCCGTCACCATGCCCGGCAGGAAGGGGTTATCCTCCCGAAGCACCTTCTCAACGCGCGGAATATCCACCTCGGCGGTGACGTCGCGCAGGTGGCAGATAATCTCTGTGAGGCACCACTCGCCGGGAGCCGGTTTCGCCAGAAGTTGGTCAGCCGGCTGCTGGCGGACCAGAATATCAAAGGCCGCCGGGGTCGAGACCAGGACCGCCCTCAAAGATTCCGCGGTGGCGCAATCCGCCTGCAGGTGAAGTCCCTCGAAGCGGTCGAGCCACGGGGCGATATCACGGAAATTACCTTGAAAGTGGGGTGTATCCCATTCGGGGCTGGAAGAAGGCTCGATTTCACGGATCAAAAAGGTTGCCAGGCCGGCGGATTGAGCGGGAAGGGTGTCGTTCTGCTCGTCGTTCCCGACCATGATGGCGGGTCCCTCCGGCCAGCCGAGCTGCGCCAGGATTTCAGCGAAGTAGGCCGGGTTCGGCTTGGCGAAATGGAAATTCTCATACGAAGAGACCAGATGAAACGGGTAATCCGTGACCGGCAGGCCGGCCCAGCTGAGCCGCTGCAGGATCGCGGTCCGGGGGAAGAGCGGGTTGGTCGCCACAGCCACACGGTAGCCCTGCTCAAAAACTCTTTCCACCAGGCGGATCGCTTCCGGCCGGACCGAGGTCAGCGGCCGCAGCGTCGGGAAAATTTCTCCGTAAAATTCATCCAGATCGGATTGGATTTCAGAGCGCTCGATGCCCAGAGCGGGATAAAAATATGAATCGAAAACCTGCTCCAGGGTCCGGTCGGGCCGGGTATTGGCGAGCATCTTTTGGGTGGCGAAGAGCAGGTTCTGGATTAAAAGATCCCCTTTGAACCGGTTGGCCAGAAACCCGGACAGCACCTGAAGGTAGGCGGGCATGAACGAATCGGTGCGATTCAACAGCAGGGTATCATCCAGGTCGAAGAGGATGGTGGGGGTCATAATTTCTCGTCGATGAAAGCGCTCGGTATCGGATGGCATTTCCCGCAGCCAATTTCGGGCTCGAGGACGTCGGTCTGGCTCAGGGTGCAGTGGGCTTTGACCTGGACCCTGCGGCCGATCCCCAGGACGCCCTTATGGACGATCCCCTGGAGAACCAGGTTAGGGCAGGCATTGGCCCTGACTATAGAAGGCACCGGACATGTCCGACATAAATCTGGGGTCCATTGCTGGCGCGGAACCGAATCTTCCAGGAGGCGGCATTCCTCGTGGTTTCTTCCACGCCGGTAATCACCATAAAAGTATCGGCATTCAATTCCTGCAGGTGTGCGCATATCTATAAAAAAGTCCCCGTGTGGGGACGGATTCACTCCTAGCGAATGCTCCGGCCTGTCACCCAGTCCTATCCGTGCATGGGCCGGTTGAATAACAGCTACGCGCGGGTTAGGTACGATCCGGTGCGGGTATCGACGCGGATCACGTCGCCCTCTTTGACAAAGTAAGGCACCTGAACTTCCTGGCCTGTCTCGGTGACGACTTTTTTCGTGACACCCGTCGCGGTGTCTCCCTTCACGGCAGCCTCGGCTTGGACGACCTTCAGATCCACGGAGGTCGGCAGGTCGATGTCGATTGGATCGTTGTTGTAGAAAGTCAGTTTGACTTCCATCCCCTCTTTTAAGAATCCAGCCATGTCCCCGACTACCGCGGCGCCGATCCCGGGCTGTTCGAACGTCTCCATATCCATGAAGTAATAAAGATCGCCATCTTTGTACAGATACTGGACATTATGAAATTCAAGGCGAACATCCTGAACCCGATCGCCCGATTGGAAGGTTTTCTCAAGTGTAGTGCCCGTGCGCAAATCGCGTGCTTTAATGCGGATGGTTGCGTTGCCGCGGCCGGGTTTGTTGTGGGAATAATCCAGGACCTTGTACAGCGAACCATCCAACTCGAACGTCACCCCTTTGCGCAGATCATTGACATCAATCATTTCTTGCCCTCAACGTTTCATCTCGTAATTTGTGCAATTTATTATTATAGTCCAGCCAATCCCGGCTGGCAAGATAAGCTTTGCGGCGAAAACCCTCGCGCGCAGGTTGGACTTTGCGTTTCATGTACCTCTGAGCTCACCCTACCAATCAGCGCGCAGCTGCGGTAACCCCCAGGCTGGGTCGAAGGTCGAGGAGACGGGGATTCCCGAAAAGGATCGCGGCGTGCGCGGCCACCCCCATCTCTCCGAGAAGGAGCGCTCGCAAGCTCACCCGCCGGCAGGATGATGCCCTGCCTCGGCATGGGGATCGTTCTGCAGCAGCTCCACCGCGTGCGGCAGGACGGGCGCGACGACCTGCAGGTTCTCGAGCGCTCCTTTTGGGCTGCCGGGTAGATTCAGAATCAGGGTTTTCCCCCGGATCCCCGCTACCGCCCGAGACAGCATCGCGTGCGGCGTGGAGCGAAGCGAGGCGGCGCGCATCGCCTCCGCCAGGCCCGGGGCCAGGCGGTCCACAACGGCGAGAGTCGCTTCGGGAGTGACATCCCGCGGCGAAAAACCCGTCCCGCCGGTCGTCAGGATCACGTCCAGGGAGTCCCGGTCAGACCAGGCGACCAGGGCAGCCTGGATGCGGCCTTTTTCGTCGGGGATAACCGCGGTTTGCGCGATCTCCCAACCCGAGCTGGCCGCGTACCTGGCCAGTTCGGACCCGGACGTATCCGGGCGCTCCCCGCGCGAAGACCGGTCGGATATGGTGAGAATCCCAATACGCATACGGCTCTCTTTTCCTGGGGTCAGCTCAGGTCCTTTGCGAAGATGCGCAAGGGCATGCTTTCCCATCCCCGGCGCTCATAAAACGCGATCGCGGTGTGATTATCCGGATCGACCAGCAGGTAGTAGCGGGTGCAGCCTTTTTTCCGCAGCCGCGCCTCCAGTTCGTCGGTGAGCAGCTGCCCGATCCCCCGGCTGCGCCACTCGGGCGCGACGGCCAGGTGGTACATCATCCCCCGCCGGCCGTCGTACCCGCCCAAGACCGAGCCGAGCAGGCGGCCGTCCGCCTCGGCTACCAGGAACAGATCCGGGTCGCGCTCGAGCTTTTTCGCGATTTCGCCGGGTTCGTCCGATTGGCGCAGGTGGATCCCCGGACCGGCGTTCTTCCAGAGCGCGTAGATGGCCGCGTAGTCTTGCGGGAAGCGAAATTCCCTGATCTGGATGTCTTCCGCGCTCATCCTTCCTCGTCGCTGGCGATTTCCTTCCAGGGACCGTGGATCCCATCCGGGGTGACCCCGAAATAATACCGATAGCCCTCGGGAGTGCGCTGGACCAGGTCGTACATGGTGGTTTTACCCTGCTTGTATTTGCGCGCCAGGCCGAGGTCGCCTTGCCAGGTCGAGACCGCGTCATCCATCTTTCCGGACATTTCCTGGTAGCGGCTGATGGCGTAGTGCCACAGGCGCCGCGCGGAAGACTTGGTGACGTTTTTAACCTTGTTCCCGTTGCGCAAGTCGCGCATGGTGTAGTAGGGCGATCCATCCCTTTCCTCAGCCGGGAGCACCTCCA
>JAJYJF010000198.1 GCA_021796375.1 Chloroflexota bacterium
CGGGACGGGCCTCTTTCCAATGGAAACCCCATCCCCTTCGTGCCGTTCCGGGATCCCCCGCGAGAACGCTCGTTTAAGGGAAGGTCACGACGACCTTCAACCCATCCCGCTTGCCGGCGGCGGTAAATGCATCCTGGACCTGGTCGATCGGGAAGGCCTGGGTCACGACCGTGCGGACGTCGATCTGCTCGCGCTGGACGAGCTGGACCGCCCGCGGGTAGGTGTGCTTCATGCGCCGCACCCACTGCAGGGCCAGGCCCTTGCGCCGGACGACCGAAGCCCGGAGCGTGGTGCTGTCGTCGCCGGGGATGCCGACCAGGGTCACCCGCCCGCCGGGCTTCACCGTTTCGACAGCCGCTTCGACCGCGGCGTTATCCCCGGCAACCTCGAAGACCGCGTCTAGGCCGCCCTTCGGCGCCGCCTGCAGCACCTGGTCGGCGACGCGGCGGTCCTCCGCCAGGATCGCCCGGTGGGCTCCGCTTTTGCGAGCCGCTTCGACCCGGTGGGGCAGCACGTCGGTCGCGATCACCTGCCCGGCGCCTGCCAGCCGGAGCAGCTGGATGAGCAGCTGGCCGATCGGCCCGCTCCCGAACACGCCCACCGCATCCCCCGGGCGAATCGGGCTGAGATCGAGCGCGTAGAGCGCCACCCCCAGCGGCTCAAGCATCGCCCCGTCCGCGGGCGTGAATCCATCCGGCAGGGGGATCAGGTTCTCCTCCGGCCAGGCGATCCACTCGCGCAGGCCGCCGTCGACGGTGCTGTGGCCCGCGAAGCGCTGGTTCGGGCACAGGTTCGGGTTGCCTTCCCGGCAGTACTGGCAGACGCCGCACGGGATGCACGGGTCGACCGCCACGAGCTGGCCGCTTTCCGTCCAGCCCGCCAACTCGTGCCCCAGAACCAGCGGGTGGACCAGGCCAGAATCGCCGATTCCCCCCTCGCTGAACCAGTGCAGGTCGGATCCGCAGATGCCGACAGCGCCGACCCGGACGAGGGCTTCGCCGGGGCCCGGGACGGGGATGGGCTCGTCATGCAAGCGGATGTCACCTTGCGCGTGGAGTCGGGCAGTTTTCATGGTCAAATCCTCCTGCGGTAGAGATTTCCTTGGAGCAATCCTTAAGCAATTGATTATAATCCAGCCGGATCCAAACCCGGGTTCGCGCTGCCCGGCAGCTCCTGCGGGGATTCGATGCCGGTATCGACCCGGCTCACCCAATCCCGCTCGGCCAGGTACCATGCCACGGTGCGCCGGACGCCTTCCTCCAGATCCACCTCGGGCCGCCAGCCCAGCAGGGAATTTGCCCGGGTGACGTCCGCCCAGTTCGTGAGCACGTCGGCTTTGTGAGCCGGGTGGCGCTCAACGCGCGCCCGCCGGCCGAGGTAGTTTTCAATCATCTCCATCAACGCCTGGACCGTGATCACCTGGTGGCCGCCCAGGTTGATGATCTCATACCCCAGCGGCTTCAAACCCAGGAGGGTCCCGCGGGCGATGTCATCTACGTAGGTGAATCCTCTGGACTGGCTGCCGTCGCCGTTCAGATGCACCGTCCTCCCTTCGGCGATCCATTGGATGAAGCGGAAAATCACCATATCGGGCCGTCCTACCGGCCCGTAGACCGTGAAATAGCGGAAGACGGTGGCGTCCAGCCCGTGAAGGTAGTGGTAGCTGTAGGCCAGCGCTTCGGCGGCTTTTTTGCTCGCCGCGTAGGGTTGGAGCGGGTGAGAGCTGTCTGCCGTTTCGGGGGTCGGCTGGGGCGCCTCCGTCCCATAAATGCTGGAGGTGGACGCCAGGATGAATTTTGGGATGCCGCGGGATTTGCAAAGCTCGAGCAGGTTGAGCGTGCCCGTCAGGTTGGTCTCGTAGAAAGCCCAGGGGTCCTCCACGCTCGCGCGGACGCCGGCGCGCGCCGCCAGGTTGAAGACGGCCGCCACCTCGCCCAGGCCTTCGGCCAGTGAGCCAACCTCGCGCCTCTCGGAGATATCCAGCTTCTCGAATCTGAAGCCCGGCTGTTCGAGCAGCTTCCGCAGCCGGTATTCTTTCACCCGGATATCATACGCATGATTGAGGTTATCGACCCCCACCACTTGGTGTCCTGCCTCGAGCAGCTGCTGGATCACTCGCGAGGCGATAAAGCCGGCCGCGCCGGTAACGAGATATTTGCTCATCAAACCATTTTCACTTTCTACGAAGCTTCTCAGGTTTTTGTGATATCATGCCCGGAAAGGAATTTTAACCCCGAAATACGATTTTTATCTATTCTGATGCCGTCTCCGCGAAGGCTGCGTCCGAAAAGCCTGGAATTCACCAGCGAGCGACCCGGATTTTCTCCATGAAGCGACCCTCCATCCAGATCCATTTACCGGAAAGCCACCTCCTCGCCGGGGTCATGATCGCCCTCACCGCCCTGATCACCAACGGAATTTTAATCCCCCGCCTGGGCTACTACTACGACGACTGGTATATGCTCTGGTCCGGCGCAGCGAGGGGGCCGGACAGCATGATCCCGCTCTTCAGCGTGGACCGCCCGTTCATGGGGGTCATCTACGATTACGCCTACCGGCTCTTCCACGCCAGCCTGCTCGACTGGCACTTTGCCACGCTGCTCGAGCGGATCGCCGGCGCCCTGGCGTTTTACTGGATCCTGAACATCGTCTGGCCGAGCTTGCGGCGCTATTCCGCGCTCGCCGGCATGCTGTTTGTCGTCTTCCCCGGGTTCCTGGCGGAGCCGAACGCGGCCACGAAGATCAATCACCTGCTCGGGTTCGGGGCCGCCCTCTTTTCGATCGCGCTCTCGCTCCAGGCGGTGGTCGCCCAGCGCAGGGCTTTAAAGACGATCAGCATCCTGCTGTCTTTCCTGTTCATGGCGCTGTACCTCTGGATTTACGAGTATATGGTCGGCCTGGAGGTGATGCGGCTGGCGCTGCTCTTCTGGCTTTACTGGCGGGGCGCCCAGGAAAAGCCCGCTACGGCAGCTCGGAAAGTGCTCCTGCGCTACATTCCCAACATCTTGATCGGCCTGACATTTGTGTTCTGGCGGGTGTTTATTTTTCACAGCATCCGCCCGGCCACCGACCTGAAAGGGCTGGTCATCCAGTATCTTACTCACCCGCTGGACACAGCGGCGAACATCCTCTTCCATTGGATCGCCGATTTCTTCTCAGCCTCGGTCTTTGCCTGGTTCGTCCAGCCCTATACGCTGCTGGCGAAAGTGAGCCTGGGCGAGGTCCTTACCAGCCTGCTGCTCGCCCTGCTCGTCGTTGCCCTTGCCGTCCTGTATCTACGCGCCACCCGCCGCCCGGAAAGCGCCCCGGAAGAGAACGTGCTGCCGCTGGCGCTCGTCCTGATCGGCGCGCTGATCGTCCTGGCGGCCGTTTTCCCGGTCGTCGCGCTGAACCGGCACATCGACCTGACGGATCCCTACAAGGCTTATGCGCTGCATCCCTCCGCCGGGGCGATCATCATGGTCCTCGGCCTGGTCATCATGCTCAAACCCAGGTTCCGGCAGGCTGCGCTTGTCTTCCTGATCGGGTTTTCCGTCACGGCCCAAACGATGAACGTCCAGGATTGGGCAAAATTCTGGAGCCTCGAGAAGAACATGTGGTGGCAGATGAGCTGGCGCGCCCCCGATCTTCAAGATAACACCCTGGTCATGGCCCTTCTCCCCACCGGGTACACCTACCAGCAGGATTACGAAATCTGGGGGCCGATCGACCTCATCTACCGCCCGGGCCCGGATCACTACCCGCTGATCCAGGCCGAAGTGCTCAATCCGGATACGGTTTTCAATATTTATGAGGGGGTGTTCAGCGAGCCGCACGTAAGGGACATCTACGTGCCCAAATACTACAACAATCTTCTGCTGATCAGCCAGCCGACCGCCAGCTCCTGCATCCACGTGATCGACGGCAGCATGCCCGCCTATTCCACCAGCGAGCGGCCGATCGTCGAAGTGGCCGGCGCAAGATCCAGCATCGACAGGGTCGTTCCGGGCGTGCCTTCCCACACCCCCCCGGCGGCGATTTTCGGCAAAGAGCCTGATCACGGCTGGTGCTACTATTTCCAGCAGGCCTCCCTGGCAAGGCAGACCGGCGATTGGAAAAAAATTGGAGATCTGTATCAAGCGGTGCAGTCGGCCGGGCTGAAACCGGCGGACCCTTCCGAATACTTCGTCTTCGTCGAAGGTCTCGTCAACCTGGGGCAAGAGTCCGAGGCGGGTCAGATCATCAACAGCGTTTTCAAAGGCGAGGGAAGCGCGAACCTGAGGTACTCAATCTGCACCAGTTTGAAGGCGGCGCCGGCTTATCCGGCTTCCTTCGGCTACAAACGGGATCAGATCGAAAGGATGATCTGCCAATAGCCGTGACGGGACCCCCTCCTCGCCTCAGGTGCGTTTCGCGAGCGGCTGCAGGATTTCCGGGAGGAAAAGGGCGCCGGGCAGGCTGGCCAGCAGGAACAGGACCCGGATCATGATCGCCAGGGCCAGCGCCGCTTCCATCGAGACGCCTCCAAACCGCGAGTAAAGCACGGTGATGGAGACCTCCTGCAGGCCAAGACCGTTGATCGAAATCGGGACCAGGGCGACAAAGTAGCTCAGGCTCCACAGCGCGGCGATGGTCACGAATGAGATCGACTGGTGCATGGTCTTCAGCAAGAGCAAAATGTTCAAAAAGCTGAACAGCATGTGGCCGTAGGTGCACAGCAGCGCCAGCAGCAGGCTGACCGGCTGCCGGAACCAGCCGATCGAGCTGGCAACCAGGCTGCGGACAAAATGCTCCGATTTTTCGTAAACCCAGCGAAAGCCGGGCACGCGCCGTAATCCAGCCAGCATCCCCATTGCCGCAAAGCTGCGCGGATCCGTTCCCCCCACTGCCTGGCGCGATATCAGGTAGAGCCCGTACGGCCCGATGGAGGCCATCCCGGCCATTCCAACCAGGCGGTCGAGCACCAGCGAAGCCGCCCCGACGCCGCCCTCCACGCCGATCCCGACCAGCCCCGCCAGCCGGACCACATCTCCCCCGACGGTCGACGGCAGGAAGTTCGAGGCAAAGTTACCCATGAACATCAGCCGGAAGGCCTGCCAGAAGGTGATGCGCGCCTTCGCGAACCGCAGCAGCACCAGCCAGCGCAGGGTCACGCTCACCCGCGAGAGCAGGATGATCCCAAAACCGGCCAGGAAAATGTACCAGGGCACGTAGCTGA
>JAJYJF010000199.1 GCA_021796375.1 Chloroflexota bacterium
AGATGGCCAGGAGGCTGAAAAACACCCCCGTAAGCCAGTTGAGCATTCCCCGCCAGGCTGGCTGTGCCGCTTCCCGGTTCACTCATCCTCCAGGCGGAGGATGGCCATAAATGCTTCCTGGGGGATCTCCACATTGCCCACCATCTTCATGCGCTTCTTCCCGCGCTTCTGCTTCTCGAGCAGTTTTTTCTTGCGGGTGATATCCCCCCCATAACACTTGGCGAGCACGTCTTTGCGCAAGGCTTTCACGTTTGCCCGGCTGATCACCCTCCCGGCCGCGGAGGCCTGGATCGGCACATCGAACAGCTGGCGCGGGATGATGCCCTTCAGTTTGGTCACCAGCGCCTGCCCCTGGTGGTAAGCATCCTTGCGGTGGACGATGGCAGCCAGCGCATCAACCGGCTCATCGGCTACCAGCACCTCGAGCTTGACCAGGTCTTCGGGGCGGTACTCGGCGAACTGGTAGTCGAGCGAAGCATAGCCGCGCGTCCGGCTCTTGAGATCGTCGAAGAAATCGACGATCAGCTCCTGGAGCGGGATCTCAAAGCTGAGCATCACCCGGTTCGGCGCGGGATACTCCTGCTCCTTAAAGGTGCCCCGCCGTTTGGTCACCAGGTCCATCACGGTCCCGTAGAACTCCGTCGGGCTGATGATCTGGATGCGCATCCAGGGCTCGCGGATCTCCTCGATCTCTCCCTCGGGCGGCAGCTTGGCCGGAGAATCGATGCGCACGACCTCGCCGCCGTGCAGCACGACCTCGTATTCGACGGACGGCGCGGTGACGACGATATCCAGGTCGTATTCCCGCTCCAGCCGCTCCTGGATGATCTCCATATGGAACAGGCCCAGGAACCCGCAGCGGAAACCGAAATTCAGGGCCTGCGAGGTCTCCGGCTGGTAGACCAGCGAGGCATCGTTTAGCTGAAGCTTTTCGAGGGCGTCCTTAAGATCGCCGTAATCTTCTCCCTCCACGGGATAGATGCCGGCGAAGACCATGGGTTTGACCTGGCGGTACCCGGGCAGAGCGCTCGGGGCGGGGTTCGCGGCGGATGTGATCGTATCCCCCACCCGGCTCTCCGATACTGTCTTCAACCCGGTGGCGATATATCCCACGTCTCCGGCCGCCAGGCGGTTCACTGGCCGCATCTCCGGTGAAAACACGCCGATCTCCACCGGCCTCACGTCCACCGCGGTCGCCATCATCCTCAGAATATCGGTCGGCAGGATGCTTCCCTCGAAGACGCGGATATACGCGATGACCCCCTTGTAAGAATCGTAATGCGAATCGAAAATCAGCGCGCGCAGGGGGGCGGCGTCATCCCCCTGGGGAGGGGGAACGCGCTGCACGATCGCCTCGAGGACCTGGTCGACGTTGGTCCCTTCCTTAGCGGAGATTCGCAGCACTTCGCCGGGAGGCGTCCCGAGCAGGCTTTCGACATCCTCCGCCACCAGGTCCGGCTGGGCGGAGATGAGATCGATTTTATTGATGATCGGAATGATCACCAGGTCCGACTCAAGGGCCAGGTAGAGGTTGGCGAGCGTCTGGGCTTCGATGCCCTGGGTGGCGTCCACCACCAGTAGCGCGCCCTCCGCGGCCAGGAGCGCCCGGCTGACCTCGTAATTAAAATCCACATGCCCGGGGGTATCGATCAGGTTAAGCTCGTAAGTCCGGCCGTCGTGGGCGGTGTAAGCCATGCGCACCGCGGACGCCTTGATGGTGACGCCTTTCTCTCGCTCGAGATCCATCGTGTCCAGCACCTGCTCGGCCATATCCCGGTCCGAAATCGTCCCGGTGAGCTGCAGCAGGCGGTCAGCCAGGGTTGATTTCCCGTGGTCGACGTGTGCGATGATACAAAAATTGCGAATAAGCTCGGTCATAGCCGCGCGTAGTATACCCTATTTTCATCCTCCCGCCCCAGGATCGCACAGGGCGGCTTCATCTTATATCGGAGGAGGGTGCTTCTCCGTCCTGCTCGCCGCCCGCTCCTATTTTTCCGGGTTCAAGGCGCTCTCCACCAGCCTCCCGATCTCGCCGCTGCCCGCTCCCGGATAAACCAGCCAGGCCAGGAACTCGGTATTCCCCTTGGGCCCTTTCAGCGGCGAGCGGATCAGGCCGCGCACCCCATACCCGGCCTGCTCGGCAAACCCGAGGATATCGCCCAGCACCTGGCGGTGGACGCGCGCGTCCTGGATGACCCCGGCTCCCCGGTCCACCTCGGCTTTGCCAGCCTCGAACTGGGGCTTGATCAGCGCGGCGATCTGGCCGCCTCCGGGAGGGAACCAGGGCTGGATGGCTTTGAGCAGCAGCCTGAGCGAGATGAAAGATGCGTCGATGCTGATAAACTCGACCGGTTCGGGCAGCCGGTCCAGGTACCTGGCGTTCGTGCGCTCCATGGAGATCACCCGCGGGTCGTTGCGCAGCTTCCAGTGCAGGATGCCGTATCCCACGTCGATCGCATAGACCCGGGCTGCTCCGTGCTGGAGCAGGCAGTCGGTGAACCCCCCCGTTGATGCGCCGACGTCCGCCGCGGCCTTCCCCCTGACATCGAGCTCGAAGGCCTGGAAAGCCGCGTCGAGCTTCTCCCCGCCGCGCGAGACAAACTGCGGCCCGCGGTCGATCGCGATATCCGTGTCCGGCGAGAAGCGCGCGGCAGGCCGCAGCTCGACCTGCCCGCTAATCCTGACCTGACCCGCCATCACCAGGCGCTGGGCCTGCGAGCGGCTTTCCGCGAGGCCGCGCTCGGCGAGCAAAATGTCCAGGCGAACTTTCCCATTCATCGGTCGGGTCCCGGTGCAAACCTTTCGAATCAATTATAATGGAAGGCAGACCTTCCAGGGACCATCCAGCATACCAGGGATCATATCTTGAAAATCCTGCCCGCCCTCCTCAAGACGATGCGTCCGCGGCAGTGGACCAAGAACGTGCTCGTCTTCGCCGCCGTGATTTTCGACAGGCAGCTCAGTATCACGCACCCAGTCCCATTGACCCGCTCCCTGGCGGGTTTCATCCTCTTCTGCGCGCTCTCGAGCACGGTTTATATTATTAATGACCTGGTAGACGTGGAAGCGGACCGCCAGCACCCGGTCAAGCGCAACCGGCCCATCGCTTCGGGGGTGCTGCCTTATCCGGCCGCGATCGCGGCGGCCGGGGTGCTGCTGCTTTTCTCGCTGCCGATCGCTTTCTGGTTGTCCCCGCTGTTTTTTGGCATCAGCGCCGGGTACCTGGTATTGAATATCGCCTACAGCAACTGGCTGAAGCACATCCCGATCATCGACGTGCTGATCCTGGCGGCCTTTTATGTCCTCCGGGTGGCCGGCGGCGCGGAGCTGATCACCGTCGAGCGGTTTTCTCCCTGGCTCTACGTGGTCACCACGCTGGGGGCGCTGTACATCGGCTTTGGCAAGCGGCGGGCAGAGCTTTCGCTGCTGGCGGAGGCGGCCAACTCGCACCGGCGGGTCCTCTCCGGGTACACCATCCCGTTCCTCGATCAGCTCATCACCATCGTCTCCGGGACGACGATCGTCGCCTACAGCCTGTACACGTTTTCGGCGCCGAACGTCCCGGCGGATCACACCATGATGCTGACCATCCCCTTCGTCCTCTATGGGGTTTTTCGCTATCTCTACCTCCTTCAGGTAAAACAAGCGGGGGGCGCGCCCGAGGACCTGATTATCACCGACCGGCCGCTCCAGGCGGCCGTGCTGCTGTGGGGGCTTTCGATCTTCCTGATCTTCTATATCTTCAAGCTGCATTGATGCCGGCTGTAACCGCGACTGCTCCGGGTAAATCCATCCTTTTCGGCGAGCATGCCGTCGTCTACGGCCGGCCCGCGATCGCCGTCCCCGTGAGCCAGGTCAAGGCGGAGGTGGTGGTCGCCCCGCCCGCCTCCCCCCGGGGTGGGAAAATTCACCTGTCCGCGCCGCAGATCGCCCTCTCCGCGGATCTGGAAGATCTACCCGCGGACGATCCGCTCGCCGCGGCCGTCGCCGGAACGCTGCGCGAGCTCTCCGTCCCAGCGCCCCCGCCGATGGATATCCGCATCTCCTCCACCATCCCTATCGCGGGCGGCCTGGGTTCTGGCGCCGCCGTCTCGGTCGCGCTCATCCGGGCGCTCTCCGCGTACCTGGAGGTCCCTCTGGCCGACGAAGCCGTCTCAGCCATTGCCTTCGAGGTGGAGAAAATCCACCACGGCACCCCCTCTGGGATCGATAACACCGTGATCACCTACCGCAAGCCGGTATTCTATATCCGCGGGCAGCCAATCGAAGCCGTTCGCCTGAAATCGGGGTTTACCCTGATCATCGGGGATACCGGGATTGCCAGCCCAACCTCCCTGGCGGTCGGGGACGTGCGCGCGGGATGGTCGCGGGATCCGGCTTTCTTCGAAGCCCGTTTCGACGAGATCGGCCGGCTCACCCGCGAGGCGCTGCGGCAGATGGAGGCCGGCCGGGTGGAACGTCTCGGCCCGCTCATGGACCAGAATCACTCCCTGCTGCAGGAGATCGGCGTGTCCAGCCCCGAGCTGGACCGCCTCTGCCTGGCAGCCCGGGTCGCCGGCAGCTGGGGGGCCAAGCTCTCCGGCGCCGGCCGCGGCGGGAACATGATTGCCATAACGCCGGCAGGAGGTGCCCAAGCCGTCGCCTCCGCCCTCGAAAATGCCGGCGCCGCGCGCGTCCTGATCACCCGGGTGGGCGCCGCTCAGGAAGCCCCGCGCGATCCTTGAGCGGCGGCCAGGAATGCGTAAGGAACGGTCCTGCGGCCGCTGCCCTCGGCGGCGGACCGCCGTGGGGCCGCCAGATTCTGGGGGGAATGGAACTTGGTATAATCGATAAAGAAAATCGAGATTTCGCGAAACCTGGAGGATGCCCTGATTTTTTTGAAGCTGGGCGGATCGCTCATCACCGATAAAAATAGGCCTCACACCCTGCGCCCGGAGGCGCTGACGCGGCTGGCCGGTGAAATCGCCGAAGCGCGAAGACAGTTACCGGGATTAAATCTTCTCCTCGGGCACGGATCGGGCTCATTCGGGCACGTCCCCGGGAAGAAATACGGGACCCGCCTGGGTGTTCGCACCCCCGAAGAATGGATGGGGTTTGTGGAAGTCTGGCGGGAGGCTCGCGCGCTCAACCAGCTGGTGATGGAAGCCCTGCTGGGCGCCGGGTTGCCGGCGGTTGCTTTCCC
>JAJYJF010000200.1 GCA_021796375.1 Chloroflexota bacterium
TCAAATCTGAGCTTTACCACTTCATCGACCGGTTCGGGATCGGCCTGCTGGTCGTCGAGAACGCGCTGGCGATCCCGATGAATATCCCCCTGGGGCTCGCCATCACCGAGCTGATCTCCGAGACCGGACTGCCCACCATCGGCCACCACCACGATTTTTTCTGGGAGCGCAAGCGCTTCCTGGTGAACAGCGTGTGGGATTACCTCAATATGGCCTTCCCGCCGCACCTGCCCTCCATCCGGCACGTGGTGATCAACTCCCACGCCGCCAACCAGCTGAGCCTGCGCACGGGCGTCTCCAACATGGTGCTGCCGAACGTCATGGATTTTGACCACCCCCCCGCCCCGCCCGACGCGTACTGCGACGATCTCCGCCAGGCCCTCCAGATGGCCGACGGTGAATGGATGTTCTTACAACCCACGCGGGTGGTCCCGCGCAAGGGGATCGAGCATGCCATCGAGCTGACCCGCCGCATCGGATTCCGCGCCAGGCTGGTGATCTCGAACGCCTCCGGCGATGAGGGCATGGACTACGAGTCCTACCTGCGCGAGTATGCCCAGATCCTGAACGTATCGGTGAACTTCGTCTCCGATATTATCCAGGACCAGCGCAGTCTTTCAGCCGGACACAAGGTCTATGCCCTGTACGACATCTACCCCTTCGCCGACCTGGTGACCTACCCTTCGGATATCGAGGGCTTTGGGAATGCCTTCCTTGAAGCGGTCTATTTCCGGCGCCCCATTATCGTCAATAACTATTCCATATTTAACACGGATATCAAGCCCAAGGGCTTTGAGGTGATCGAATTCGACAGCTTCATTACCGATGCCGCCGTCGAAAAGACCCTGCGCGTGCTCGAAAACCCTGCTCTGGCGCAGGAGATGACCAGCCGCAACTACACGCTTGCCCGCCGGCATTACTCTTTTTCGGTGCTGGAGCGCCACCTGCAAACCCTCCTCGCGGAATGTTTTGGCGAGGAAAACCCGCATCCTGTCGATTCGAACCCATTTCCGAGCCCGGTCCCGCAGGAGAAGCGAGATGAGGGGGTATAATGCGCCCATGCCCTCCATCGTCGCGCTGGATATTGAAACCACAGGGTTAGACCCGCAAACCGACGCCATCCTTGAGATCGGCGCGGCCCGCTTTAACGGCCATCGCGTCGAAGCCGAGTGGTCCACCCTGATCAACCCCAATCGACCGATCCCCGCTTTCATCACCCAGCTGACCGGCATCAGCAACGAAATGGTGCAGAACCAGCCGCCGGTCCGAGCCGTGCTTGGGGATCTGGTGGATTTTGTCGGCGATTCTCCGATCCTGGGCCACAACGTCCGCTTTGATCTCTCTTTTTTAGCCCGCTATAACGCCTTCACGCTCAACGACTACATCGATACCTACGAGCTGGCCTCGATCCTCCTGCCCACCGCGCCCCGCTACAACCTGGGGATGCTGGCCCAATCGATGGGGATCCTGCTTCCGGCAACCCACCGCGCGCTGGACGACGCCCGGGTAACCCACGCCGTATTTGCCCAGCTGTACGAAAAAGCGATGGAGATGCCGATCGAGCTGCTGGCGGAGTTCGTCCGGCTGGGTGAGGGGCTGGATTGGGGCGGGGGCTGGATCTTCAACCAGATCCTGCGCGCCCGAGCCAAGCAGCCTGTCCCTGCCCGGCGGGCCCGCGACGACGGCCTTTTCTTCGGCCGCTCGCTTTCTCCAGGGCCAGCGCCCCTGCCGCCCCTGGAGATCGCTGCCGCCCTGGACGAAGACGAGTGCGCCGCGCTGCTGGAGGCCGGCGGACCGTTTCACAAGTACAACCCGGGGTATGAGTACCGGCCGCAGCAGGTCTCCATGCTGCGTGCAGTCACCCGGGCTTTCTCGAGCAACACCCACCTGCTGGTCGAAGCCGGGACGGGCACCGGAAAGAGCTTTGCCTACCTGGTCCCTGCGGCGTTATGGGCGGTGCATAACAACGCCCGGGTGGTGATCTCCACCAACACGATCAACCTGCAGGAGCAGCTGATCCACAAAGATATCCCCGACCTGTGCAAGGCGCTGGGTCTTCCGCTGAACGCCGCCGTGCTGAAAGGCCGCGGCAACTACCTCTGCCCGCGGCGGCTGGAAATCCTGCGGCAGCGCGGGCCCGAGACGGTGGACGAGATGCGCGTGCTGGCCAAGGTGCTGGTCTGGCTGCTCGAGAGCGCCAGCGGCGACCGGAGCGAAATTAACCTCAACGGCCCGGCGGAGCGCGACGTGTGGACGCGCATCTCCGCCGAAGACGAGGGCTGCCGCAACGAGGTTTGCATCAAACGCAGCGGCGGCTCCTGCCCGTTCTACCGGGCGCGGCAGGCCGCCCAGGCTTCCCACATCCTGGTCGTAAACCACGCGCTGCTCCTGACCGATGTCGCCACGGGGAGCCGGGTGCTGCCCGAATACAGCTATCTGGTGATCGACGAGGGCCACCACCTGGAATCGGCGACCACCAACGCGCTGAGCTTCAAGGTGACCGAGGGAGACCTGGCCCGGCTGCTGCGCGAGCTCGGCGGGCCCACCTCCGGGCTCCTCGGCCGGGTCATCACCCTCACCCGCAGCCTGCTGATGCCGGCCGATTTTGCCCTGATCAGCCAGCTCTCCGGGCGGGCCACCGACCTGGCCTTCCGCCTGGAAGCTCATTTCCGCCATTTTTTCAGCGCCATCGAGCAGTTCCTGGCCGACCGCCGGGAGGGCCGACCGCCGGGCCTGTACGCCCAGCAGGAGCGGGTGCTTCCGGCTACACGCACTCTGCCGAGCTGGAACGAGGTTGAAATGGTGTGGGACGCGGTCGACGAGACCCTCAAACCCCTGCTCGTGAACCTGAACGGGATCTACAAGGCGGTCGCCGAGGCGATCGACGACCTCACCGAAGAGCTGGAAGACGCGCTGAACGGGCTGGGGAACCTCTCCCGCCGGCTGGGCGAAGCCCAGACCAACCTGGGCGACCTGGTCTCATCGCCCAAGCCCGACCAGGTATACTGGGTGGAACACCAGCCGAACGGCGCCCGGCTGACCCTGCAGATGGCGCCGCTGCACATTGGGCCGCTGATGGAGCGCTACCTGTGGCACGAAAAATCCAGCGTGGTGCTGACCTCGGCCACCCTCACCGCCGCCGGGGAGTTCGATTACCTGCGCGGGCGGCTGAACGCCGACGAAGCCGAAGAGCTCGCGGTGGGCTCGCCCTTCGATTTTGAGAATTCGGCCATGCTCTACCTCGTCAACGACATCCCCGAGCCCGGTGAAGCGAATGCCCACCAGAAGGCGGTGGAGCACGCCCTCCGCCAGCTGGCCCGCGCCACCGGCGGCAGGATGCTGGTGCTGTTTACCTCTTACGCCCAGCTCAAGCGCACCTCGCAGGCCATCTCACCGATCCTGGCTCGCGACGGGATCGCGGTCTACGAGCAGGGGGAAGGCGCGTCCGACAATACCCTGCTGGAGAACTTCCGCGAGGCGGAGAAGGCCGTCCTGCTCGGTACCCGCTCCTTCTGGGAGGGCGTGGATATTCCAGGCGATGCGCTCTCCGTCCTGGTGATCGTCAAGCTTCCGTTCGACGTTCCTTCCGAGCCGATCATCGCTGCGCGCTCGGAAACGTTCGACGACCCGTTCAACGAATACAACCTGCCGGAGGCAATCCTGCGCTTCCGCCAGGGCTTCGGCCGCCTGATCCGCACGCAGAGCGACCGCGGTGTGGTGGTTGTGCTCGACAAGCGCATCCTGACGAAGCGCTACGGCCGCTCGTTTCGAGATTCCCTGCCCGCCTGCCACACGGTGATCGGCACGGTCGCCGATCTCCCGCGCCAGACCGTCCAGTGGCTGAACCGGTAGCCGCGAGCGCGGTTCCGGCACCCTTGAGGGTTGTATGCTGCCCTGATTTACAGCTTGAGAGGGTTCATGATGCTCACCAACTGGCTCCATTTTGTTGTCCCACTGCTCACCGCGGTGGTCTCGATCGGGATCGGCCTCCTGCTGCTGATCGCCGCCGATATCAGCCTGATGAACGCCCGGCGGAGCAAGACCTGGCCGGTTATCCCAGGGGTTATCACGCAGTCGACGATTGAAAAACGCGAGGTGGCTGACGAAGACCAGGTGACGCGGACCACCTTCGAGCCGACGATCCGCTACCAGTACACGATCCAGGACCGGCAGTACATCGGGCAGCGCGTATTCTTCGGGCTAGCCCACCTGGATCCCCGCGGGGCGCAGTCGCTCACCCGCCACTACCTGCCCGGGATGGGAGTGCTGGTGCATTACCACCCCCGCAACCCCGCCCAGTCCGTGCTGGAAACCGACGCCCCAACCGCGCGCGAGATTCGCAACCTCGGGCTGGGCATCCTGCTGGTCGGGATGACCGCCGGGCTGATCTTCGCGCTGATGGTCCTGTTTACGCTCGGCTAGCGGCTGCCCCCGGGCTTCTTAAAATTCCCCCTCCGAGTCTGATTCCTGATCTTTCGAGGCGCCTTCGCCGGGTTGGCTGCCGCCATTTTGCTTTTCCCCACCCGGCAGCGGGGAGAAGTGGAATTCGCTCGGCCGCTCGGTCTCTTCGAACCCTGCCAGGACGATGATTGCGTTGGCCACCGTCTTGCCCGGATTTCGCCACCGGTGGTTGAGGTTGGCGGCAAAAAGCAGGCTGTCTCCTGCCTGCAAGATAAACTGCTGGTCATCCACATCGTATTCGAGCGATCCGCGCAGGCAGAATACAAACTCGTGACCGGTGTGGATCATCCCATAGGGGCCGCTGCTGCCGCCGGTCTCAGCCGTGATCATGAACGGCTCCATCCGACCGGTGAAGGATTCACCGCCTAACCCCTCCCAGACGCCCTTCACCAGCGGAATCCTGACCCGGTCGCTGGCAGCGCAGAAGACAATCCGGTTGCGGGGAGGCTCTTCGCGGAAAAAGGCGGTTATCGGCACCTCCAGGGCACCGGAGAGCTTGTGCAGCGTGCTGACCGAGGGCGAAGTGAGCCCGCGCTCGATCATGCTCAACGCATTTGCCGAAAGCCCGCTGCGGCGGGCCAGCGCGCGCATCGATACGCCGCGCTCCTCGCGCAGCGACCGCAGCCGGGCGCCGACATCCATGGACACTGCCTCTCTGCCTAATATCTCCACTCCGACCTCCTTCGTAAAATCCGGTTAATCATACCTGTAATCAGCCTAA
>JAJYJF010000201.1 GCA_021796375.1 Chloroflexota bacterium
TAGGCTGCCAGGTCGAAGTGACCGTGACCGGACAGGTTGAAGAGGATGACGCGCTTCTCGCCCTTCTCTTTGGCATCCAGCGCCTCATCGATCGCCACGCGGATGGCGTGCGCGCTCTCCGGAGCCGGGAGGATACCCTCGCTCTGCGCGAACGTAACCGCCGCCTGGAAGGTCGCCACCTGCGGCACGGCGACCGCCTGAATGTAGCCGGCGTCGAACAGGGAGCTCAGCAGGGGAGACATCCCGTGGTAGCGCAGCCCGCCGGCATGGATCGACGCCGGGAGAAAATCGTGCCCGAGGGTATACATCTTCACGATCGGCGCCATCTGCGCCGTGTCGCCATAGTCGAAGGCGTAGATCCCGCGGGTGAGGGACGGCGTGGCGGTCGGTTCGACCGCTACCAGCCGGGTGCGCTCTCCGTCGCGCAGGTTCTGGCGCAGGAACGGGAACGCGAGGCCCGAGAAGTTCGAGCCGCCGCCCACGCAGCCGATGACCACGTCCGGGTATTCCTCAGCCAGATCCATCTGTTTGAGCGCTTCTTCGCCGATCACCGTTTGGTGCAGCAGCACGTGGTTCAGAACGGAGCCCAGGCTGTATTTTTTCTTCCCTCCCGATTTGGCGGCCACCTCGACCGCTTCAGAGATGGCGATGCCGAGCGAGCCGGTGCTCTGGGGGTTGGCTTTCAGCACAGATTTTCCGGCTTCGGTCCGGTCGCTTGGGCTGGGGAAGACCTGCGCGCCAAACGTCTCCATCAAGAAACGGCGGTAGGGTTTTTGCTGGTACGAAACCTTCACCATATATACTTCCAGGTCCAGGTCGAACATCTTGCAGGCCATGGAAAGCGCCGATCCCCACTGCCCGGCGCCGGTCTCGGTCGTCAATGCGTGCGTTCCAGCGGATTTGTTGTAAAACGCCTGGGCGAGCGCGGTATTCGTCTTGTGGCTGCCGGAAGGCGAAACGCCCTCGTATTTGTAGTAAATATGGGCCGGAGTCCCGAGCTGCTGTTCCAGGCGGCGGGCGCGCAGCAGGGGGGTCGGCCGGTACAGCTTGTACAGCTCGCGCACTTCATCCGGGATCTGAATGTAGCGCTCGGTGCTGACCTCCTGCAGGATCAGCTCCATCGGGAACAGGACCGAGAGGAAATCGGGCGTAACCGGCTCGCGGGTCATCGGGTTCAGCACGGGGGCAGGGGGTATCGGGCTGTCCGCGTTGATGTTGTACCAGAACCTCGGGACGTCGGCTTCGGTCAGGTTGAAACGAATTTGATCACTCATGGCGATTCTCCTTTAATGATTTGATTTTGATTACCGGCTCGACGATGACATCGTTTCGTTCGCCGTTTTCAACGGATTCATGGCTTTCAGACCCATCTTCTCCAAAACTTCCTCGATGGTGCGCTGGGCGACTGGCCTCGCTTTTTCGGTGCCAGCGATTAAGATTTCGCGCACCCGGTCAGGATGGGAGGCCAGCCCGGCGCGCCGCTCCCGCAGGGGAGCCAGCGACCGGTTCAGAACCTCGGCCAGGCGCCGTTTGACCTCCACGTCGCCCACCTTCCCGGCGCGGTAGTGGGATTTCAGCTCGGCCACCTCATTTTTATCCGGGTCGAAAGCATCCAGATAGGTGAAGACGGGGTTCCCCTCCACGTGCCCGGGGTCCGTGGCGTGGATGCGGGTTGGGTCGGTGTACATGCCCATCACCTTGCGGGCGGTCTCCTGCGGTGTCTCGCTCAAATAGATCTGGTTCCCGTACGAGGTGTGCATGGTGCGGTTATCCAACCCGGGCAGACGCGGGTGAGGCGAGAGATAAGCCTGCGGTTCGGGAAAGGTCTCGCCGTAGAGCTGGTTGAACCGCCGGGCAAGCTCGCGGGTCAGCTCCAGGTGAGGCAGCTGGTCTTCGCCTACCGGGACGGTATCCGCCTTGTAGATCAGGATATCCGCGGCCTGCAGCACCGGGTAAGCCAGAAGGCCGAGGGACGGCTGGAGGTTGAGCTCCTGGACCTGCTCCTTGTAGGTTGGATTGCGTTCGAGCCGTCCCACCCCGGCCAGCATCCCGAGCAGGGTGGTGAGCTGAGCGTGCTGCGGAAGCGCAGATTGGAGCACGAGCGTCGACCGGTCCGGGTCGATGCCAGCAGCCAGCCAATCGGTGGCCACCTCGAGCACGTTCTTCTGGATCCGCTCGGGGTGATCGTAATCCGTGGTCAGCACGTGCAGGTCGGCGATCAGGAAGAAGCACTCGTAGCTCGCCTGCAGGTCGACCCACGTCTGGAGCGTCCCGACCAGGTGGCCGATATGCCGCGGCCCGGTTGGGCGGTGCCCGGTCAGGATGCGTCCTTTCCATTCAGCCATGCAAAAAGCCTCCAAAAACAAAAAGCGTTCGCCCTCGCAAGGGACGAACGCTGAAAACTCTGGTCCGTGGTGCCACCCCGGTTAGGTCTGGCGCTTTAACAAAAAATCCCGTTGATGATGCAACGGGGTAAAGGCCAGCCTCACTCTTGCGGGTACGCCCGGGCGGCTAACCGCCCCGTGAATACCCTTTGCCCTGATAACGGTGGCAACTCCGGCGCGGGCTACTGAGGGACATTCTGTTCACCCTGCGACTCCGAGGTCCATTCCGTGCTGCTGTGCAGGCAGGCTTTCACCGCTTCCTGCTCTCTGGGCTGCCATCCCAGCACGTACTCGTCCTCATCGACGTCTTTATATCGATTGTTAGGGTCTATTATAAGGAAATTAATCCGGTTGTCAAGCCGAATCATAAAAATGATATCCTTCGCATTCCCGCCAATCTTGGTGCGTATTCTTAGCTGGATTCGTTTTAACGAATAGACCTGGGCTGATTATACCTGGGTGAAATAGCTTTCCTCGATCTCCTGGCAGGTCTCCTGTGGGTTGACGCCCATGTATCCGGCCATCCCGGGCGCGACGCGCCGGATTTCTTCCGCGATGCGCTGCGCGACCCGGCGGACGGAAAAATGCGCGCTGCTCCCCGAGCGGAGCTGGCAGAAATGGAATGCCGAGCGCAGGTTCATCTCCAGGAGCACCCGCCGATTGTAGCCGTTGGGGACCACGTAGCCGGCCAGGTGGGGATCGATCTCCTCGATCCGCCGCGAGAGCTGCCCGGCGGCGTCCATCGCGCGGCGGTATTCATCCCCCACGCCGGCTGCGTCGATGCGCCGGGGCACCGCGTATCCCAATCCGGCGTTCAGCCTCTGGGGGGTCTGCGTCATCATCCGGTGGCGCTTGATCTCGAAGTAGCCGCCCTGGTCCACCACCAGGTCGAAGGTGAGCCGGGCGTACTCGAGCTCGCGGGGCGGGGTATCAAAATGCCCCAGGCGGCCGAGCAGCTCCTGGCCGAGGCGGGCTCTCTCCTGCGTGCCCGTCCGGGAGATCATCTCGTACGCGCTCCCGAAATCCATCTTTCCCGCACGGTAGAGGGCGGCAGCCAGCACGCGCTCTTCCCCGCGCGGGTCGTAATCGACCAGACGGCACCAATCGGCCGGCCGGCTTACCGGGAAGCCGGCGGCTTCCTGCTCCAGGCTGCAGCGGGTGTCGTTAAGATAGTCGGAATAATCGGCATATTTCACCAGGGTGGGGACTTCCGCCCGGGCAGCGGCTTTGATCTCCTCGCCAATCTGGCGTGTCTCGGCCAGCGGATCCGAAAGCAGCTTGCGGATCGCGTTCTCCAGCACGCGCGCGTTGGCGGTGAACCCCAGGTTGGCCAGGGAGGCGGCGGGCAGCAGGAAGCGGCAGGCGTCGATGTATTCCGAGTGGATCCGCCTGCCCCAAGCAGCCTCGCTCTCCCCTGCCTGGCGGGGCAGCTCCGCCTCAACCACCGCCTGGACCCTGGGGAGCGCCGCCTGGTAGGTCTCAAACAGCTGCCGGCAGACCGCCCGGTATTCGTCCAGCAGCCCGGCCGGCTCGAGCTCGGGCGGCGTGAAAAACGCATCCGCGCTCCACTTCTGGTAGCGGGTGGATTTCTCCGTGTAAGATGCCAGCCGGTTGGATTCGATCGATTCAACCGCCAGGCGCGAAACGTTTTCGATCGCAATGTGGAGGACGGCGTGCTCCGCTACCGATGCGTGCCCGTAACCGACCACCCATCGCTCGTGGAACTGGGCGCTCTTTTCGTCGGTCAGCTCTGCGGCAATTTCTCGGAAGCTTTCCGGCGAGCGCGAAGTTTTCGCGAAGGTAACGGCGATGGTTTCGGGACTGAGTTCCTTCGGGTTGAGCAGGTAAACCTGGCGTTCTCGAGTCATAGCTGAAGGATCCCTCTCGCCTGCTGGATATCGGCCTGGATCTGCTGCCGCAATGCATCGACCGAGGTGAAACGCTGCTCGCCGCGCAGCCGCGCGGCGAATTCCAGCCTGAGATTACGCCCGTATAGGTCCTGGTGGTAGTCCAGCAGGTGCGCCTCCACGTGCTGGGTGGTCTCTCCCGGGGTGAAGGTCGGCCTTACCCCGATATTCGTCACCGATGGAAACCGGATGGCGCCCGGCCAGGCCCAGGTGGCGTAAACGCCGGAAGCGGGGATGATCCGCTCCGGCCAGGTATCCAGGTTGGCGGTTGGGATGCCGATCGTCCGCCCGCGCCCGTCTCCCGGGACCACCTCACCAGGGATCGAGTACGGGCGGCCGAGCATGCGGGCGGCCTTCTCAACCTCTCCACTACTGAGCAGCCCGCGAATCAGGCTTGAAGATACGATCTCGCCCTCGACCTGGAGCGGTTCGGTCACCTTCAGCCGGTAGCCAAAAACCTCCCCCAGCCGGGTGAGGGTGGGGATATCTCCCTCGCGGTTGCGCCCGAGGGTGAAGTTAAATCCCACCCACATCTGTTCCAGACCCAAACTCTGCTTGAGCTTCGACACGAAATCCGCTGCGGATTGGCTGGCCAGCTCGCGGGTAAAAGGGATAGTCACGAGCAGATCGACGCCCAGCTCAGACATGAGGGCGGCTTTTTCGTCGGGATCCGTCAGGTAAAACCGGCCGCTCATGCCGCGCAGCACCGTCCCCGGATTGGGGAAAAAGGTCAGCGCCACCGCGGTGCAGCCGGCCCGGTGGGCCTGCTTCACCATTTCTTTCAAGATGAGCTGGTGGCCGAGATGCAGGCCGTCATACGAACCGATCGTGAGAAAGCTGCGAGCTTCCGAGACTTCTTCAAGTG
>JAJYJF010000202.1 GCA_021796375.1 Chloroflexota bacterium
CTGGGGGGATCCCACGCCCATCAGGTAGCGGGGTTTCTCCGCGGGCAGCACCTGGTTGACGACCTCGATCATGCGGTGCATGTCGGCCTTGGATTCACCCACCGAGAGGCCGCCGATTGCGTGGCCTGGAAACCCAAGCGCCGCGATGGCTTCGGCCGAGCGGGTACGCAAATCTGGAAATGCGCCGCCCTGCACGATCCCAAAAAGCGCCTGGTCGGGTCGAGTTTTAGCCTCCTGGCAGCGGCGGGCCCAGGCATGCGTCCGCTGCATGGCCTGCAGGATATACTCGCGGTCGTATGGGGGTGCGCATTCGTCGAAGGCCATGATGATGTCTGCTCCCAGGTTCTCCTGGATCGCGACGCTTTTCTCCGGGGTAAAGCGGTGCATCGAACCGTCGATATGGCTCTTGAAGGTGACCCCGTCGTCATCGACCTTGCGCATTTCCGCCAACGAAAACACCTGGAAGCCCCCGGAATCCGTCAGGATCGGGCCGTCCCAGCGCATGAATGCGTGCAGCCCGCCCAGCCCGGCCACCAGATCATCCCCGGGGCGCAGGTAGAGGTGGTAGGTGTTTGCCAGGACCAGGCTGGCCCCGCAGTCTTTCACCTGGGCCGGCGTGAGCGACTTCACGGTAGCCTGCGTGCCGACGGGGGCAAACACCGGGGTCAGCAGGTTACCGTGCGGGGTGCGGAACACGCCCGCTCGCGCGGGTCCCTGGCTGGCAATGACTTCAAACCCGAAGGGGAAGCTTTCCACGGCCTCGATTATAACCGGATCTGGCCCGAGGGTGCTCTGACGGTGAGCTCTCGAACTCCTTGCCCTGGGGGGTAAGCCGGTTTATACTACGGTGAGCGCTTGAGCGGTATCCAATCCCCCTTCACCAGGAATCTACCTGAATGCAGCCTGCCCTCGCCAAAGTCTGGAAGCCCTTTCCACCCCTCAGCCCCGAACAGAAAAACGCCCTCAAAGCCTACCCGCCCTTGATGCAGCAGCTGCTGGTCAACCGCAAGATGACCACCCCCGAGCTGGCTGAAGCGTTCATCGCCGGCGCGCGGCCCGAAGGATGCGATCCTTTCTTAATGAAAGGCATGGAGGTCGCGGTCAACCGGCTTCTCCAGGCCGGCGCCAGCCGAGAAAAAATTGCGGTATACGGCGATTATGACGTCGATGGGGTCACCGCGACGGTGCTGCTGGTGCAGGCGCTGGCCTCGCTGGGGATGGAGGTGATCGAATATATCCCCAATCGTTTTGATGAGGGCTATGGGTTAAACAACGAGGCCCTGGATGCCCTGGCGGCGAGCGGCGTGCGGGTGGTGGTGACGGTCGACTGCGGGATCCGCTCGGCGGCAGAGGCGCAGCACGCGCGGCAGCTCGGGATCGACCTGATCATCACCGATCATCACCATCCTCTGAACGAGGTGCCCGGCGCGCTGGCGGTCATCAACCCCCGGCAGGAAGGCGATGCTTACCCGGAGAAAAACCTGACCGGGGTCGGGCTGGCGTACAAGCTCGCCGAGGGGCTGCTCCAGCACGCCCACGCCGACGGGATTGTCCTGGAAGACTGGCTGGACCTGGTTGCCCTGGGTACCGTCGCGGACCTGGCCCCGCTCACCGGCGAGAACCGCTACCTGGTCCGCCGGGGCCTGGCGCGGATCTGCGAGCCGAAGCGGCCGGGGCTCTTTTCCCTGGCCAACGTCGCCGGCCTGGATATCCGCAAGACCACGGCCACTGACATCGGATTCATCCTGGGTCCCCGCCTGAACGCCGCCGGACGGCTCGAATCCGCGACGGCGGCGTACCAGCTGCTGATGAGCCGCACGGTCGCCGAAGCCGCTCCGCTCGCGCAGCAGCTCGAAATGCACAACCAGCAGCGCAAGCAGCTGACCCGCGACATCGAGGCCCGCGTGCAGGAAACCATCGCGGCTCAGGTGGGGGAGACTTACCTGATCTTTGCGGTCGAATCTGATTTCAACCCGGGGGTGGTGGGGCTGGCGGCTTCGCGCCTGTCGGAGATTTATCACCGTCCCGCGATCGTCGGCAACCTGGGCGAGGAATCGGTGCGCTGCTCCTGCCGCAGCATCCCTGAATTTCACATTACCGAGGCGCTCGACGAGATCACCGGGCTGCTGGTGCACCACGGCGGGCATGCCGCCGCTGCCGGCTTCACGGTGAAGCGCGAAAACCTGCCGGAGGTGATCGAGCGCCTGTCGGCGATCGCGGCTTTGAAGCTGGAGGGAGCCGACCTGCAGCCGGTGGTGAACCCCGACCTGGATCTGCCGCTGCGCTACCTCAAGCCGGATGTCATGGATTCGATCGATCGGCTGCAGCCGTTCGGGTATGGCAACCCGGAGCCGCTGTTCGTTTCCCGCAACGTGCGCATCAAGTACCGGAAGCCGGTCGGCAAGGAGGCGCGCCACCTCAAGCTGATGCTGGTCGATGGGGGCGTCGTCTACGACGCGATCGCATTCAACCAGGGCGCGCAAGCCGACCGCCTCCCGGATCAGATCGATATCCTGTATACCTTTGAGCGGAATAACTACCGTGATTTTGCCGGGTTTCAGCTGAACATCCGCGATCTGCGGCCGGCGGTTGGAGCGTAGATACCGGGCAGCTAGTCGACGAACCGGTAGCGGAGCAGGGTCCAGGCGGCGATGAACGCGTCTTTCATCTTGATCTTTTTCCCCTGCGAGTAATCCCTCGGATTGAACGAGATGGGCACCTCATAGATCCGGAAGCGCCGCTTTAAGACTTTCGCGGTGAACTCCGGCTCGAAGTCGAAGCGCCGCGCGCGCAGCGGAATCTGCGCCACCGGCTCCCGGCGGAAGACCTTATACCCGGTCTCCATGTCGCTGAGGATATTGTTGTACAGGAGATTGGTCATCAAGGTCAGGATTTTGTTCGCGACCATATTCCAGAAGAAGACCGGCCGCCTCGCGCCGCCTAAAAAGCGCGACCCATAGACCACATCCGCAATCCCTTCCTCGAGCGGCTTGAGGAGAGCCGGGTACTCTCGCGGGTCGTACTCCAGGTCAGCATCCTGGATGATCACCACGTCTCCTCGGGCGGCCTGGATGCCCGTCCGCACGGCGGCTCCCTTGCCCTGATTGCGGTCGTGGAGAATGACCCGCACCGGCAGGTTGCCGTCCATGCGCTGTAGCAGCTCGCGGGTGCCGTCCGTGGAGCCGTCGTCCACGATCAAAATTTCATCCGCGCGCCCCACCTGGGAAACACGCCGGACGATCTCCTCGATTGTCCGGACCTCGTTGTATGCTGGAATGACCACCGAGAGTTTCATCGAAAATATTATAAAACCAGAATTCGAAACCGCAAGCTCTCTCGAATCACCTGACATTTTCGTCAGCAAATTTCACGCAAAATTTCATCCCCTCAGCTTGAACCGGAATTTGCAGGTGCTATAATGTTTCTGTATTTTCATCCTCTTTAGCATCAATTGATTCCCCTCAGGCGCAGCGCATGAATTCAACTCCCACGAGCATGGTAAACACGGGCACGAACGGCAGTGCTCTATCCGCTTTTGTACCTCCGCCGATCACCCGCCTGGAGGATATCGGTCTCTCCCTGCTCTGGCTGCAGGATCTGGCGTTGAAGATCCTCTATTTTCAGGGATACATGACCGGGTTCAAAATCGCGGAGGAGATGAGCCTGCCTTTCTCCGGCGTCGTCGATCAGATTGTCGATGCGCTCAAGCGGGAAAAACTGGTTGAGGTGAAATCCTCGCAGATGGGCCTGGGCGAAGGCGCTTACCAGTACGCCATTACCGGCGCGGGGATCGCCCGCGCCCGGGAGGCGCTCGAGCGCAGCCAGTACGCAGGACCCGCCCCGGTACCGCTGCAGGTATACAGCGAGTCGCTCGGCAGGCAGAGCCGCGGGCGGATGGTGGTGACGGCTCGGGTGATGCACCAGGTTTTAAACCACCTGGTGCTGCCGGATAAGACCTTCGACCGGATCGGGCCGGCGGTCAACTCGAACACCTCGATTTTCTTCTACGGCCCTCCGGGTGACGGGAAAACCAGCGTCGCCCGGGCGATCGGCAACCTGGTGCTGTCGCAGACCATGTATATCCCCTATGCGATCTACATCGACGGCCAGGTAGTGAAGCTGTACGATTCGGTGAACCACCAGCTCGCCCCCGAGGACGACGGCTCCGGGGGCAGCTCGACCGGCTCTTTAAGAACCGGCACGCGGCGAGATCCCCGCTGGGTGCGCATCCGCCGCCCGTTCATCGTCGTCGGCGGAGAGCTGACCCTGGCCGGGCTGGACCTGGTGTTCGATGACGTGCATAAGTTTTACGAGGCGCCCTTCCAGGTGAAGGCCAACGGCGGCATCCTGCTGATCGACGACTTCGGCCG
Source organism: Chloroflexota bacterium (assembly GCA_021796375.1). Classification (GTDB taxonomy): domain Bacteria; phylum Chloroflexota; class Anaerolineae; order Anaerolineales; family Anaerolineaceae; genus JAJYJF01. The sequence goes on from JAJYJF010000202.1 coordinate 4,371, forward strand.
CCAGCAGGTCCGCCCGCGCGACCTGCTGAACCGGTGGATCGTCCCGCTGGAGAGCCGCATCGACTACCTGACCCTGCACACCGGCCGCAAGCTGGAGGTGCCTTTCGACGTGCTGGTTGTCTTCTCCACTAACCTGCCCCCGAAAGACCTGGTCGACGAGGCGTTTCTCCGCCGGCTGCGGCATAAAATCGAAATCGGCGATCCTTCCTACGAGGAATACCGCGAGATTTTCCAGCGGGTAGCTGCCCAGAAGGGCATCGTGTACAGCGACCAGGGATTGGCATACCTGCTCCAGGAATGGTATATCAAACGCGGGCGTAAGCTGCGCGCTTCCCACCCGCGCGATCTCTGCGATCAGCTGCTGGATATCTCCAGGTACCTGGGCGACGATCCGGCCATGAGCCCCGAGCTTATCGACCGGGCTGCCGAATCCTATTTCGTCGAGCTGTGACCATGCTGGACCAGCTTCCCCATCCGGTGATCTTTGCCCACCGGGGTGCTTGCGCGTTTGCCCCCGAAAATACCCTGGCCTCCTTCAAGATGGCGGCCGACCTGGGCGCGCCGGCCGTCGAGCTGGACGTGAAGCTCACCGCGGACCGGCAGGTGGTGGTGCTGCACGACCCGACTCTCGACCGGACGACGAACGGCCGCGGCTCCCTGGCGAGCCACACCCTGGCGCAGGTGAAACGGCTGGACGCCGGCTCCTGGTTTTCGCCGGCGTACCAGGGAGAACCGGTCCCTACGCTGGAAGAAGTATTTGCGGCCGTCGGGAATCGG
>JAJYJF010000203.1 GCA_021796375.1 Chloroflexota bacterium
GATCCAAAAGTTCAAACTGCCCGGGGTTGTCCCGGGCAGCCGTTTTTAGTTTTTCGCCTCCCAACCAGACCCGGGCAGCTTAATCCCCTCCCCCATGGGTCGCCCTGCGCCGCCGGTTAGCCCAAACCAGCAGGCCAATCCCCACAATCGCGGCGATAATCCCCAACCCGGTATACTGTAAATGACCGGACATGTAGCTCCCGGCCAGGACGTTCACCCCCTGAAGGATCCACACGATCCCAACCAGGACCAGAATTACCCCCAAAATACTGAGAACCCAGCGCATTTTCCCTCCAGCGCGGACCAGTTAAAAAACTGCCGCCGTAACAACCGTCTAGTAATATTCCTGTGCCCGGCCGGGGCACGGGTTGTTGGTTTCTTATTCATCATTACGTAGAATTTCCAGAGATGGATTTTCTCTGGTCTGATGTTTCCCCGGCTGAAGCCTCTCCAGGTGTCCTCTCCTACGAATTCGACCCGATCCATCCAACCTTTCCCCCTTGTTAAGCAACTGTAAGGTTTAGCATGCTTCTTGCACAAAGAGAGGGAGCACGACACCTGAATCTTCACCCGAGCAAAGGCTTTCCTCCTTATGCGTGCAGAAGATCACTCCATTTATCCCAACAGCTCCCCCCGCCGGCCGTATTTTTCACCCCGCGGTGCCCGGCGCTCCGCCAGCCACGCCATCCAGGTCGACCTGCAGTCCGTGCTGCTCGACCTGACCCGCGATTTCCAGCGCCTGGCAGGGTTTGACGCGCGCCTGGAGCGCTGGCTCTCGGCCATCCAGGGGGCCATCCCTTGTGCGGAGTACCAGGTTCTGGTTCAAGATTACCAGTCATCGCTCGGGAAAGCCTTCCTGAACGCTCGCTCGAGGTTCGACCGCTTCCAGATCCTCACGGGGGAGACCAACCACCCGATTTACAAGCTGAACATCGAGCGCGCCGAGCCGCAAATCATCCGCCAGGGCCGGGCACTGGTCCCCGTCCCGCCCGCGGAGAGGGACTTCCTCGCCTGCAACCAGATGCTTATCCCGCTCCGGATCGCCAGCCAGAGCTTCGGCCTGTTTATTTTCTCTCGTCCGCTCGAGCAGGACTTCGCAAAGCCCGAACTGATCTTTGCCCAGGAAATCCTGGATATCGGCCTGACCGGGCTCGAGAATGCCGTCCTCAAATACGAGAACCAGGCGCACGCCCGGCTGCTCAACCGCATCAAACCGGTCACCCAGGCGCTGAACCGCGCTTATAAGGTCAGCGAGATCACCGAGGCTATCGGCCGGGGGGCGCTCGCCCTGAGCGGTGCGGACCGCATCGCCGTGTACGGCCAGAACGGCAAGGACCAGGTGATGCACGTCTGGTCCCGCGGGCTTTCCTCGCTCAGCGTTGGGCGGATCCTGGCATCTGCCCGCGACCTGGGCTCCTCCGGCGGCCCATCCAACGGCCAGGCTTTCTGGTCCGCCGACGTCCAGGACCTCCCGGATGGGCAACGCCCGGGCGAGCTGGCGGACGGTGAGACTGTGCGGTCTATGGCGGTCTGCCCGGTGGTATTTGGCGACCGAAAAATCGCGTCGATCGACCTCTATTACGACCAATCCCACCAGTGGACGCATTCCGAGCGGGATGCGATCCATCTCTTCGCCTGCCAGGCTGCGATCGCGCTCGAGAACACCCGCCTCGGGGAGGATCTCGAGGATTCATACTCCGAGGCGGTGCTGACCCTGGCCAAAGCGCTCGACATCCGCGACGCCTACACCGCCCGGCACAGCCAGCGCCTGGCCGCCTGGGCAGAGAGCACGGCGCGCAAATTCAACTGCTCGGAGGAAGACCTGAGGATCGTCCGCTGGGCTGCCCTGCTCCACGACATCGGAAAGATCGGCATCCCTGATTCAATCCTGCTGAAGCCCGGTCCGCTGACCGAAGACGAGTGGAAGCTGATGAAGCAACACCCCATCCTGGGCGCGGAGATCGTCTCGCCGCTGAAGAAGCTGAACCCCGTTATCCCGATCATCCGCTCCCACCAGGAGCGGTTCGACGGCAGCGGCTACCCGGATGGGCTGGCTGGCGAAGCCATCCCCCTTGAAGCCCGCATCCTGACCGTGGTGGATGCTTTCGGCGCGATGACCGACAACCGCGTGTTCCGCAAGGCGCGCAGCAAAGGCGAGGCGTTCGACGAGCTGAAGCGCTGGTCCGGGAGGCAGTTCGACCGGGACGTGGTCGAGGCCTTCACCGAGGTGATCCACGAAGACTCGGCGGTCTGAGGGCGGACAGCGCGGCATGGGGGAGAGCAATCCCGATTCCGGGTAGAATCGGATGAAGGAGACGAGATTGGACCGCAGGATGTGCCGTGGTTGAAAAGCTTCTGCGCCTGCCGGAGGAGCCCGCCCTCCTGGCGGAGGCTCGCCTGGCGAGGAGGCTGCCGAACTGGCTGGCCGTCTGCCTGCTAGGCCCGGTTTTTATTTTTGGCTCCGGCCTGATCGGCTCCATCCCGGCGGCTCTCCTGCTGGTTTTGGAGGGACACCTTTCCACAGCCGCGGACGCACCCCAGACCCCGCTCGACCAGTCCGTCCTGCTCGTGCTCTCTTTCGCCCCCCTGTTTTTGATGCTCTGGGCCTGGCTTCGGCTGTATGAAAAGCGGCCGTTCTGGTCTCTGGGGCTGCGCGCGGACCGCTGGGCGGCGCGCTACCTGCGCGGCTTCCTGCTCGGAACGGGGATGTTCGCGCTGGTCATGCTCGGGCTGTGGAGCACCGGCCAGGTGCGGTTCCATCCGCAGCCGGTCGCGGGCTGGCAGACGGGGCTCGCGGCCGGGCTGATCCTGGCCGGATGGCTCGTCCAGGGTCCCGGCTAGGAGATCCTCTGCCGCGGATGGATGATGCCCGTCCTCGGCGCCCGGTACAGCCTGGCGGCCGGAATACTCATCTCCTCGGCGGTTTTCTCACTGTACCACTCGCTGAACCCCTCCCTGAACCCGCTCGCCATCCTAAACATTTTCCTGGTCGGCATCTTCCTGTGCCTGCTAGCGCTGCGGGATGGCGCGGTGTGGGGCGTCTTCGGCTGGCACTCCGCCTGGAACTGGGCGCAGGGCAACCTGTTCGGCATGCCGGTCAGCGGGACATTTGCCGGCAGCGCCTCCTTCCTGCACTTTCAACCGCTGGGCGCGAGCCTATTCACCGGGGGCGGCTTCGGCCCGGAAGGTGGTTTGGGGGTGACGGCCGTCCTGCTCTTTGCCATCTTCGCCGCCGCCCTGGTCCTGCGGAAAAGATCATCCCGATCTGCCAGCCAGAACCCGGTATAATCCTGCCCTATGAAAGCCACCCGCATCACCCGCCGCAGCTTCTTGAAGCTCTGCGCCGCAGCCTCGGCCGGGCTGGCGTTCCGGCCATTTTATCCCGGGGCCGGCGACTACTCGAACGATGCCCTCGGCCGGGTGACCATCTACTCGGTCAGCGTGTACGCCGAGCCAAACGACAAGAGCCGCATCATCTGCCAGCGGTACCGGGATGAGATCCTCAACCTTTACTATGAGGTCATCTCCAAAGACGGGCCCTCCTACAACCCGCGCTGGTACCGGGTGTGGCAGGGATACGTGCACAGCGCTTACATCGAGCGGGTCTGGAACCGGCCGAACCCGATCCTGGATAAAGCCCCGGACCATCCGCTGCTGGGCGAGATCACCGTGCCCTACTCGCAGACCCAACGCCAGATCCTCAAGGGCCGCTGGGAGCCGGAGTACCGCCTTTACTATGGATCTACCCACTGGGTCGTCGGCCTGGATCCCGGGCCTGACGGCTCGCCCTGGTACCGCGTCCGGGACGAGCTGCTGGCGGTCGAGTACAACCTTCCCGCCCCGCACGTCCGCCTGGTCCCCGCGAGCGAGCTCACCCCCCTCTCACCGGACGTGCCGCCGTATAAGAAGCGCATCGAGGTCGCGCTGGATACGCAGACGCTGACCGCCTATGAATACGATACCGTGGTGCTGAACACCAAGATTTCTTCCGGCATCCCCAACCAGGGACCCCGAACCGCCATCCCGACCCAGACCCCGACCGGCACTTTCCATATCGAAAATAAGATGCCTTCCAAGCATATGGGGGACGGCAACCTGACCTCCGACCTCCAGGCTTACGAGCTGCCGGGCGTCCCCTGGACGAGCTTCTTCGAGCCTAAAACCGGAGTGGCCTTCCACGGAACGTACTGGCACGATAACTTCGGGATCATGATGAGCCACGGCTGCGTCAACATGCGCACAGCGGAGGCCAAGTGGATCTTCCGCTGGTCTACCCCGGTTCCCGACCCGTCGGCCACGCACACGATCGGGTATGGAACGCTGGTGATCGTGCACTGACCCCCGGTCAGCCCGCCGTTTCTCTCCCAACGAACTCGACGAAAACCTGGTTGCCCAGCAGGTGGCCTTTGGCCGTCAGCCGCAGCCGGTCTGACCCGGCCCCGCCCCATTCGAGCAGCCCCAGCCGGATCAGGCGCGCGATTTCCCCGGGGAAGACATCCACCAGGCGCTGGCCGAACCTGGCTTGAAAATCGACGGCGGAGACGCCCTCCTCGAGCAGGCGCAAACCGACCATCATCGTCTCCTCGATATCGGTTTCCCGGTCGATGGGCGTGAGCGAAGCCGTCGCCGGCGTCGCTGGAAACGGCTGGACCGCCCCGGAGCGCACGCGCTGGATGTAGGCCGGGATCGCCAGGACGTTCGCGGTCCGGGCATCGCCCGGAAAGCCGTGCGCTCCCGCGCCGAAGCCGAGATATGGCAGGTTGCGCCAGTACTGCAGGTTGTGCCGGCAGGCAAAATCGGTCCCATCCGGACGGATCCGGGCCCAGTTCGAGATCTCGTAATGGCGGAAGCCGGCTTCCGCAAGCGACGATTCCGCCAGCTCGTACATATCCGCCGCCAGGTCCGGGTCGGAAGGCGGAATCAGGCCCCGGTCGGTCCAGTGCTGAAAAGGCGTGCCGTGCTCCACGGTCAGCGCGTAGAGCGACAGGTGCTCGGGTCCGAGCGCCAGGGCGCGCTCCAGCGAATCCCGCCAGCGCTCCAGCGTCTGGAAGGGCAGCCCGAACATCAGGTCCAGGTTCAGGTTCTCAAAACCGGCCTGGCGGGCCCATTTGACCGCCTGGATCACCTCCAGGA
>JAJYJF010000204.1 GCA_021796375.1 Chloroflexota bacterium
GCTCCGACCGCCTTCCCCCACACGCCCACGGCGACCCCTTTTTCCAGCCTGGCTGCCGCTCCCAGCCCGTCGCCCGCGCGGCCCGAGCCCACACCGGTCCCCAGCCTGACGCCAACCCCGCAGTGGACGCTGGCCGCAGTCCCCTCCAGCGGCAAACTGAAAGGGGAAGGGCAGTGGACGCCTTTCATCACCAGCGCGGACGGCGCCGTGCTCGCCGAGCGGACCTTTTTGCAGCCCGATCCGAACCGGCCGTTTGCGATCGTGGCGGTGGTCGCCTTTAACCTGGACCGCACCCGCCTGCATTATGTCCTGGGGACCGAAGAGCCGCTCTCAGACGTCGCCATCAAGCGGCCCGGCAGCATCGACCCGGCGGATATCCAGTCCGAGCGGCTGCTGGCAGTTTTCAACGGGGGATTCAAAACCCGCCACGGCCATTTCGGGGTGATGTTCGCCGGCACGGTGCTGGTTCCGCCCAAGCCCGGCCTGGGAACGCTCGTCCTCTACCCGGACGGCTCGTGCGCGCTCGGCGCATGGGGCAGCGACATCGACCCGGCCGCCGAGATGTTCGCCTGGCGCCAAAACGGCCCGCTGGTCGTCCACCACGGGGAGATCAACCCGCACGTCAGCGACCCCCGGCCGGACGTGTGGGGATACACGATCGCCGAGACCGTCCCGATCTGGCGGTCGGGGATCGGCATCAGTCCCGACCGGCGGACCCTGTATTATTTCGCCGGGCCCGGCCTGACGCTGCCCGCGCTGGCCCAGGCGATGCAGACCGCCGGGGTTGACAACTCCATCCAGCTGGATATCAACAACTACTGGGTCCATTTTGACCAGATTATCTTCAAGAACGGGAAGCCTACCACCAGCCCGCTATTTAAAGAGATGGGGAGCGACAACCCCAACCGCTACCTCTACCCGTACACGCGCGATTTCTTTTACCTCACCCAGGCGAATCCGAGCAGCTACCCGTAAGGAGATAACCATGCGCAAAATCTCTCGCCGTGAGTTCATCCGCCGGACAGCCGTCAGCGCCGGGGGCCTGACAGGCGCCTGGCTGCTGCAAGCCTGCGGAGCCAGACCATCCGAGGCGCCTGAGCCGCTTCCAACCCCCACGAAGACATCTCCGAGCGCCGTCCCGACGGCCTCGCCGGCTGCCTCCCGGACTGCGGCCGCGGAAGCGGCTCCCGCGGCGGGCGCGTCTACCCCGGCGCCCTCCTCCGTTCCCTCGCCCACGCCGGGGATCCCGGATGTGGCCGTCGCCCGCGGGGGCGAGCCGGAGGACCTCGTCAGGCGCGCGCTGGCTGCCCTGGGCGGGATCGAGCGCTTCGTCAAAACCGGGGACAGCGTGATCATCAAGCCCAACATCTGCGTGGCTTACCACACCTACGAGTACGCTGCCACGACCAACCCCTGGGTGGTGGGAGCCCTCGTCAGGCTGTGCCTGGGCGCCGGGGCGTCCAAAGTCACGGTGATGGATTATCCCTTCGGCGGCACGGCCCAGGCCGCCTACAAAATCAGCGGGATCCAGAAGGAAGTCGAGGCGGCGGGCGGCACGATGGCCTTCATGCCCGGGTACCGCTACAAACCGGTCCAGCTGCCCGCGGCGGTCAAATTAAAAAAGGCGGAGATCTTCGAGGACATCCTCAACACGGACGTGCTGATCGACGTGCCGGTAGCAAAAACCCACGATTCAGCCACCCTGACCCTCGGGATGAAGAACCTGATGGGTGTGGTCAAAGACCGGGAAGACCTGCACGTATCGCTGCACCAGAGCATCGCCGACCTGGCGGGGTTCATCCGTCCCAAGCTCACCCTGGTGGACGCCGTGCGCATCATGACCCGCGGCGGTCCAACCGGCGGCGACCTGAGCTACGTAAAGAAGCTCGATACGGTTATCGCCAGCGCGGATCTCGTCGCCGCGGACGCGTATGCCACCACATTGTTTGGCATGCGGCCCGCTGACGTGCCGTACATCACCTACGGGGCCAAAGCCGGGCTGGGGAACGCGGACCTGGGAAGCCTGAAAATCGAGGAGATCCCCGTTGGCGGCTGATGCTACCCTCCCGCCAGCCTCCGCGCCCCAGGCGGGCGACCGGCTGTGCGCGGCCCGGGGATTCCTCCTGGACCTGGATGGGACGGTTTTCCTGGGGGACCGCCTGATCGAAGGCGCGGCCCGTTTTTTAGAGCTGCTCGACGCCCAGCAGAAACCGTACCTGTTCATCACCAACAACTCCTCCAAAGACCGGCGCCTGTACGCGGAAAAGCTGCGCAGCCTGGGGCTGGACGTCCCCGCGGAGCAGGTCTTCACTTCCGGAGAAGCCGCCGCGCTGTTCCTGGCGAGGACCCGGCCGGGCGCGCGCCTGTTCCTCGCCGGAACGCCGTCGCTGGAGGCGGAGTTCGCCCAGCATGGATTTGCCCTCCAGGCCGATTCGCCGGAAGCGGTCGTCCTCGGCTACGATACGACGCTCACGTACGCGAAGCTCTCTCGCCTGTGCCGCCTGGTCCGCGCCGGGCTCCCGTACTTCGCGACCCATCCGGATATCAACTGCCCCACCCCCGAAGGACCCGTCCCGGATATCGGCAGCACGATCGCATTTGTCCGCGCCTCGACCTCGCGCGAGCCGGACCTGATTTTTGGCAAGCCCAACCGGGAGATGGTCGAGATGGCAGCTCTGCGGCTGGGCCTGGCCCCGGGCGAGCTCGCCGTCGCCGGCGACCGGCTGTACACCGATATCGCCCTGGGCAACCGGGCCGGGATCCCGGCCGTGCTGGTGCTGAGCGGCGAAACGCAGCCGGGAGACCTGGCGGGCTCCCCCTACCGGCCGGATTACGTTTTCAACCACCTGGGCGAGGCGGCCGGATGGCTGCAGGCCTGCCCGCCGGCTGCGGCCGGATCGCATCCCGCACGGCCCTGACCACCCCGCCCGCCATAACGCGCTCCAGGCAGGCCAGCCCGAACGGGCAGTCCGGGCCGCTGAAGGGCAAGCCACGGTCGACCAGGCCGCGCTCGATCGGCGGTGACGGCCAAACGCGGCTCCAGGTTGTCGATCCCCGCCACCACCAGCGAGATGACCTCGAGAAAGCGCAGCACCTCCGGCTGGAAATAGACGTACCGCGCCCAGCGGAAGAGCTCCGCCAGCTCCCGCGCATCCCCTTCGCAGTCTCTCTCCGGCCGGGCGGGAGTTCCCGGACGGGTCACGAAAAAAGCTTCCAGCAGGTCCGCTTTTATCAACGTGAGAGATGGATCATCCCTGATCTTTCGGGGACGGGTTCTCAAGGCGTAATATTGCCTGCGGGAAGGGACCGGGGGACAGGCTGAAGCGATCAAGGACTTTAAAAACGGGATAAAGCCTCGGAGGATTAAATCAGGGCTTTATCAAGTTTCATGCGCTTTCGATCTACGCGAGCCAGACCCGGAAAGTTTTGATCTCGTAAGGATCGATCCGGAAGCCCAGGCGGTTGGCTTCCCAATCCACGCGCCCGACCTCATCTTCCATTAAGTTGCATTCCAGCGCGCGCAGGATGGGCCTGCCAAAGTCGAGCTGCCCGGCGCCCCGCCGCTGCTGGCTTTCATAGACGCGCATCACCCACCCGTCGCCATCTTCAGCTCTCTTGATGGTGTTGACGACGATATGATCCTCCCGGCTGCGCACGAAGCTCGCCAGCTCCGGGAGGGAGCCTGCCAGATTCTGCCTCGCAAAGCGAGCCAGCATTGGGCTGTTCAGATCCCCCGCCTCCCGCAGGATTTCGGGGTTATGGCAGTCGCCGGGATGCGGGAGCAGGCTGTAGGTGAAGAGGTGCTTCCCCTGGTCCGCCTCGGGGTCTGGCATGACCCCGGATTTGATCAGCGTCAGGCGCAGGGTGTGGTCGTGGACGTCATAGCCGTACTTGCAGTCGTTCAGCAGGCTCACCCCGTAGTCGCTTTCCGAGAGATCGGCCCAGCGCTGCGCGGGCACCTCAAAGCGAGCCGCATCCCAGCTGGTGTTGGCGTGGGTCGGGCGGCTGATCGCGCCGAACTGGATCTCGTAGGTGGCCAGGGTGGAGCGGATCTGGACCGGAAAGGCGACCTTGAGCAGCACCTGATGCTCGTGCCAGTCGACCTCGGTGCGAAAATCGATCCGCGGGCTGCCCGCATGCAGGGTCAGATGCTGGGTAATTTCCGACTTATGGAACCGCCAGCGCAGCCGCAAGGATCCGCACAGTGGGCCGCGTTCCTCAACCTCAGCGTCCAGGAGCTCGGTCACCTCGCGCATCTTATCCGCATAGAAGGGATCGATGTCCCAGGCGTCGAAATTCATCGGCCGGTCTTCGAACGCCTGCAAGACGTTCCCCCGCTCGCCCGGCGCGAGCACCTCGCAGCCCGCGCGCTTATCCAGAAGCCGGACCATCTGCCCCTCCCGGTTCAGCTCCACGAGGTAGAAATCGTTCTCCAGACGCTCGGGGGTCACCTCCAGGCTGCCCGCACCCTCGACCCGCACGCCCGCATCCCGCAGGTGCGAGATCAGGCCCGGGGACCCGGCGGGCAGGAAGGGAACCAGTTGGAAAACCCGGTGTCCGAAAGCGGGAACGCCTTCCACCCGGAAGAGCAGCCGCCGCTCCCCCTTCGCCCCGGCTGCCTGGGGGATCGAGATCCTCCCATCGGCGCCGGTGAGGGCTTTCCCCTCCAGCTCCGCCTGCCAGGGCAGCTCGACCATCCCGGCGCGTTCCCAGCCCAGCGGGTTGAACACCACCAGGCTGTCGCTCTCCAGGTGAATCTCCGCGACCAACCGGCTGACCGCCCTGTCAACCGCACTCGAGCCAATCCGGTCGATCTGCTCGTAGGCGCGGCGGGCATCCTCGTATACCGGGTGGATGGAAGACCCGGGCAGGATATCGTGGAACTGGTGCAGCAGGATGCTCTCCCAGCCGCGCCGGAGGTCGCCCGCCGGGTAGGCCTCCTGCCCCAGCAGGACATCCGCGCTGGCGCTAAGCGCTTCGGCGGTGTGGTACAGGACCTCGGCTTTGCGGTTGGCGCGTTTCACCTGCGCCTGGGAGGTATACGTTCCGCGGTGATATTCCAGGTAGAGCTCGCCGTCCCAGACCGGGAGGCGCGCGCCGGCCGTCTTTTTCTCCAA
>JAJYJF010000205.1 GCA_021796375.1 Chloroflexota bacterium
CGCCAGTGACCGGCGACCGACTTCCTGGCAATTGTGGAGCGGATTACTATAGATTAGTTATCATTCAGATTACAAACCCCTCGCGCCCCTTGCGGGAGATTTCCGGAACCTGTTATACTGCACCTGTCCGCTCATCACAGCACCGCAGCTTCACCGCATCCCGCATCGCAGCCAGGCGGACAACAAAAATAAAGCCCCCTTGAATCCGGGGGCTTTTTGATTCCCCGGCGGGAGTTCGCGGCGCCGGGAAAAACCGGATTTCTCTTGACTCCTGGCCCATCCCCGCCTATAATTACCTGTAATCAGATAGGAAAAACGTCGACGAGGACGAGTACACTTCAAAGCGGTTTCCAGAGAGCCGGGCAGAAACGGGTGCGAGCCGGGCAGAAGCGCAGAAGTCGAATGGACCTCCGAGTTGAAAAGGCGAAAAGCAATGAGTAGCCTGCTCCGGGATCTCCCGTTAGCGAGAAAGGGTATAAATCTCAGCTGAGATCGTACCTGAAATAGTGACGCTGGCTTTCTTCTCCCGGTTGCATCCTAACCGGGATTTTTGTTTAAAGCAGCGTAACCTGGGTGGCACCGCGAGAATCCCCTCTCGTCCCAACGGATGGAGGGGATTTTGTCTATCTATTTGCGTAGAAGGAGCCGCTCAACATGCTGCGAGAAACTGCCGCCGTCCACACCATCCTGCGCGAGATCCCCGCCGATCTGGAGACGCCGGTCAGCCTGTATCTCAAGCTGCGCGGGCAGGGAGCCTCTTTTTTGCTGGAATCCGTCGAGGGCGGCGAGCGCATCGCCCGCTACTCCTTCATCGGCATCCAGCCGCGCGCGGAGTACCTCCTCCGGGAGGGGCAGGTCGACGTCCGGGAACCCGGCGCCTCGCGGACCGTCCCGCTCGAGGAGGGGTCCGACCCAACCCGCTTCCTGCAGGCGGAGCTCGAGCGCTTCCCTGTCCAACCGCTCCCCGGCGCGCCGCGCTTCACCGGCGGCCTGGTTGGCTACCTGGGTTTCGAGGCCATGCGCTATTTCGAGCCGACCCTCGCCGGGGGGATGCGCGCCCCCCAGATGCCAGACGGGATCTTCCTGCTGGCGGACACGGTCGTCGCCTTCGATAACGTCCGCCGCAGCATCTCCCTCATCGCCAACGTGCTGGACGGGGATGACCGCGCCGCCGAAACCCGCCTGGACGAGCTCGCCGCGCGCCTCTGCCAGCCCCTCCCCCCGCAGCCCAAAGCCCCGCTCACCCCGTCTGAAACCCGTTCCAACCTGACCCAGGCCCAGTTCGAGGGCATGGTCCGCGCGGCCAAAGAGCGCATCGCGGCGGGCGACATCTTCCAGGTGGTGCTTTCGCAGCGCTTCACCCGCCAAACCGGGGCCGACCCATTCGACGTGTACCGCGCGCTGCGCCGCCTCAATCCGTCTCCTTACATGTTCTTTTTCGACTTCGGCCTCGTGGACGGCGAGCCGCTTTTCCTGGTCGGCGCCTCGCCGGAGATGTTCGTCCGCCTGGAAGGGCAGACGGCCACCCTGCGCCCCATCGCCGGGACGCGCCCGCGCGGCGCGGACCCCGCCGCCGACGCCGCCCTCGCCCAGGACCTGCTGGCCGACCCGAAAGAGCGCGCGGAGCATGTGATGCTCGTCGACCTGGGGCGCAACGACCTCGGGCGCGTCTGCGCCTACGGCACGGTCAAACTCACCGATTTTTTCACCATCGAGCGCTATTCTCACGTGATGCACCTCGTCTCGAACGTCGAGGGAACGCTCCGCCCCGGGCTGACCGCCTTCGACCTGCTGCGCGCCGCGTTCCCGGCGGGGACCGTCAGCGGCGCCCCCAAGGTGCGCGCCGTGCAGATCCTCTCCGCCCTCGAACCGGACGCCCGCGGCGCCTACGCCGGGATGGCCGGCTACTTCGGCTTCAACGGCGCGATGGATACCTGCCTGGCCATCCGCACGATGATCGGGCGGGGCCGGTCCTTGAGCGTGCAGGCCGGCGCGGGGATCGTCGCCGATTCCGTCCCCGCCAGTGAGTACCAGGAGACGGTCAACAAGGCCCGGGCCGTGCTGCGCGCCATCGACCTGGCCGAAGCATCTGCCTGACCCCGGAGGAAAACCCGATGCTCGCACTCATCGACAACTACGATTCGTTTACCTACAACCTGGTCCAGTACTTCGGAGAGCTGGGCGCCGAGGTGCGCGTGTTCCGCAACGACCAGGTCAGCCTGGACGAACTGGTGGCGCTGGACCCCAGCCAGCTCGTCATCTCGCCCGGTCCCGGGGAACCTCTTCAGGACGACGGGGTATCCGCTCAGGCCATCCTGCATTTCACCGGGAAGATCCCCGTGCTGGGCGTCTGCCTGGGGCACCAGTGCCTCGGGGCGGTCTACGGCGGCAAGGTGGACCGCGCTCCGCGCCTGATGCACGGCAAGACCTCCCCGGTGCGCCACACCGGGGCAGGGATCTTCAAGGATCTCCCCTCGCCGTTCGAAGCCATGCGCTATCACTCGCTGCTGGTCTACGAGCCCGTCCCGGAAGAGCTCGAGGTCATCGCGACCACGGACGAGCACGAGATCATGGCCCTCAAGCACCGCCAGCACCCCACCTACGGCGTGCAGTTCCACCCCGAGTCGATCCTGACGGAGCACGGGCAGCACCTGCTCAAGAACTTCCTGGAGCTGCCCTCTCCCGCCTGACGGGGAACGCGCCAAAACCGCCGCGCTCAGGAAACCATTATTTCCAAGCCAGAAGGAGGAATCAGCATGTTAAAGCCTTACATTTCCAAAGCGGCCAGCTTCACCGACCTCTCCGCCGGAGAAGCCGAGGAAGCCATGAACACCATCATGACCGGCCGGGCCACGCCCGCGCAGATCGGCGCTTATCTCATCGCGCTGCGCATGAAAGGCGAAACCATCGCCGAGATCACCGGCTCGGTGCGCGCGATGCGCGCCAACGCGGTCACCATCCAGCCGGGCGTCGACCGCCAGCCCATCTACGACATCGTCGGCACCGGCGGGGATGGGACGAACACGTTCAACATCTCCACCGCGGCCGCTTTTGTGGTGGCGGGCACGGGGCGGAAGGTGGCCAAGCACGGCAACCGGGCCGCTTCCTCGCAGTGCGGCAGCGCGGACGTGCTCTCGGCGCTCGGCTTCGACCTGGAAATGACCCCGGAGCAGGTGCGCCAGGCGATCGAAGAGATCGGCATCGGCTTTATGTTTGCGCCCAAATTCCATCCCGCCATGAAATACGCCGGCGGTCCGCGCAAGGAGATCGGCCAGCGCACCATCTTCAACCTGCTCGGCCCGCTGACCAACCCCGCCGCGGCAACCGTGCAGCTGATCGGCGTGTATTCCCCCGAGCTGACCGAGCCGCTGGCCTGGGTGTTGAGAGACCTCGGCTCGAGCGCCGCCATGGTCATCCACGGCGCCGGTGGGGCCGACGAGTTGAACGCCGCCGGGCCTAACCGGATCAGCCATCTCAAAGACGGCGCGGTCCGCACGTATGATTTCGATCCCCGGGAGCTCGGCATTGCCCGCGCCAGCCTGCAGGACCTGCACGGCGGCACGCCGGCCGAAGCCGCCGAGATGCTGCGGGGCGTGCTCAGCGGGAAACCGGACGGCGCCCGCCGGGATGCGGTCCTGCTCAATGCCGCCGGGACGCTGGCCGCCGAGACCGGCGATTTCAAGGCCGCCCTGGCCGAGGTCAGCGCCGCCCTGGATGACGGCCGGGCGCTGGCGAAAATGAACGCCCTGGTCGAATTCAGCCGCTCCTTCGCCTGAGCCATGAGCATCCTCGCGCAGATCCTCGCCCACAAACAAGAAGAGGTCGCGGCCCTGGATGCCGCCGCGCTGCGGCGCGCCGCGGAGAGCAGCCGCGAACCGGCGGATTTCGCCGCTGCCCTGCGGCGCCGCGGCGCGGGCGCGCGCCCCGCCCTGATCGCCGAGCTCAAGCGTGCCTCACCCTCCCGGGGGCTGCTCGGACCTCACCTCGACCTGCCGCGGCTGGCCGAGATCTATGCAGCGAACGGCGCCGCGGCGATCAGCGTGCTGACCGACCAGAAGTTCTTCCTGGGCAGCCTCGAGACGCTGCGCGCGGTGCAGCGCACCGGCCTGCCGCTGCTGCGCAAGGACTTCATCCTCGCCGAAGCGCAGCTCTACGAAACGCGCGCCAGCGGCGCCAGCGCGGTGCTGCTGATCGCCGCCGCGCTGCCCGACGACGCGCGCCTCGCCGGCCTGCACGCCCTGGCGCTCGAGCTCGGGCTGACGCCGCTGGTCGAAGTGCGCGACCCGCGCGAGGTGGAGCGAGCGCTGAAGCTCAGCGGCGTGCGCCTGGTCGGCATCAACAACCGCAACCTGGATACGTTCGCGGTCTCGCTGGCGACCACGGAGGCCCTCCGCCCGCTGATCCCCCCGGAGGTGGCGGTGGTCTCCGAGAGCGGCATCTTCACCGGCCGCGACGTCGCCCGGCTGGCGCGCGCCGGCGCCGACGCCGTCCTGGTAGGCGAAGCGCTGGTCACCGCCGCGGACATCCCTGCCCGGGTGCGCGAGCTCGCCGGGGGCGATCCCGCGCCGGAGGAGCGCTCCGCATGACCGCCGTTAAAATTTGCGGGATCAAGACCCTCGACGCCGCCCGGGCCGCGGCCCGGGCCGGCGCCGACCTGCTCGGGTTCAACTTTTATCCCCGCAGCCCGCGGTACATCGAAGTCCAGGACTGCGCCCGCATCACCGCGGCGCTGAAAGCGGAATACCCTTCCATCCGGCTGGTCGGCGTTTTCGTCAACCTGCCCGCGGCGGAGGTCCGCGGCATCCTGCGCGCCTGCGCGCTGGACCTGGCCCAGCTGCACGGGGACGAACCCCCCCAGACCCTCGCACAGCTCGCGCCGCTCGCCTTCAAGGCCTTCCGCGGGGATTGCGACCGCGCGGACGAGTACGCCCGGGCGGAACCGCCGGCCTGCCTGTTCGACGCCTCCGTGCCGGGCGCGTACGG
Source organism: Chloroflexota bacterium (assembly GCA_021796375.1). Lineage (GTDB taxonomy): Bacteria > Chloroflexota > Anaerolineae > Anaerolineales > Anaerolineaceae > JAJYJF01. The sequence goes on from JAJYJF010000205.1 coordinate 4,984, forward strand.
GGGGACGGGCGTCCCCGCGGACTGGAGCGCGGCCGCCGCGCTGGCCGGGCGCCGCGCGATCCTGCTGGCAGGCGGCCTGAACCCGGAGAACGTCGCCCGGGCGGTGCAGCGGGTCCGCCCCTGGGG
>JAJYJF010000206.1 GCA_021796375.1 Chloroflexota bacterium
TAGATGCGGACGATCGCCTGCGTCAGGTCGTGCAGGTTTTGCTCCGCGGTGCCCTGGTTGGGGCAGTAGACGCTCTCGTATTTGCCGGCAAACGAGGTGCCGAAGCTGTCTTCGAGCAGGCTGGACGAGCGCACGATCAGCGGGCGGCGGGCGGCCGCGTCGAGCAGCTCGGCCAGCCGCTCCAGCACGTCCGTGGGCAGCACCCCTTGCTGGAATTCGCGCTCGATCTGCGGGTACTCGTCGTTCATCTCCGCTTCGGACTTGTATTTCTGGTCGTTCCAGTGGACCAGGTTGTTGATCGACATGAAGGTGTACAGCAGGTCCGATCCCAGGAAGTACGACTCGGGGATCGAGAGCCGGTCGCGGATTGGCTCCTGGAGCACCTCCCGCAGGATGCGGTAGGCCAGCAGCATCCCGGCCGCCTTGCCGCCGATCCGGCCCGGGCCGATCTTCCGCCGGCGCACCTCCGCCAGGTCGGCCACCTTAAACCACTGCTTGGCGATGTTGATGTACCCCAGTTGGTCGCTGATCAGGGTGCGGATCAGGACGACCTTGGATTCGCGCAGGCGGGGCTCCAGCCTGGCGCGTTCTTCCGGCGGCATGCGCTCGATCGCGAGGGCGTGCTCCAGGAGGACGTCCAGGGGGGCCAGCTCGGGGTTGATCGAGAGCGACAGGTCCTGGGGAGCCAGCCCGCGCTCGGTGAGCACCTCGCGGATGACCTTCTCAAAATGGTTCAGCGTCAGGTGCTGCCCGAAATAGACGTCGGTCAGGTGATCGCGAATGGACGCCTGGCGCTGGTTCCAGATCTCGGTGGGCTCATCGGCCATGGGGTTGTACACCCCCTCCCGCCGCTGAGACTGGATGGCGGCGCTGCGCACCTCGGCCTCGAACTCCTGGGGGTCGATCACCCCCAGCTCGTACAGCTCGGTCCGCATGCGCGCGCGGATGCGGCCGGCGAGCATCGGGTACTGGCCCAGGGCCAGGGTGATACCGAGCAGCCGGTCAGACGAGCTGGGAGGGAGGGTCATACCGGATCACAAATTCATCCACTGATATTCATGATGAATCCTAAAGTTCATCTTTTCGGATCATCCTGTTCTTGAAGTTGTTTATTGCTCCAGCCTATCCCCTGGCCCCTTCCCGCAGATAAATCAGCTCTGGGCTGCGGCTCGCGGGCGGGAAGGGGATGATCTAACAGGAAGGCGGAGGGGCCAACAGACCTCTCCGCCCTTTGGTTCATCCTGAGGGAACCGAGGGACCTGCAGAGCCTGTCCCTTGCCCCGCATCCCGAGGCTCAGCCGGGGGACGCCCCCAGAGGCAGATCCACTGCCGGAAAACGCACTCTGGGGGGCGGGGATTAAAAGGGTGGGGGCCTCAGTCAAAACAGCACCATTGAAAAAGACCATCCGAAGGAGTAAACAGGAATAATCCACGTTTACTTGCCCGTGCTCCGCAAATAAATTACCCCAGGTGCATCGGCATAATCACGTGTAAGAAATTATCCTCGCCCACCGGCCGGATCGTGCCCGGGCTGTTGGCCTGGGTGGTTTCGATGGAAACGTTGGGCGTTTTGATCACTTCTAACACCTCGCGCAGGAAGCGCACGTTGAAAGCGATCAGCAGCGGCGCGCCCTCGATGGTCGCGTCGACGGTGGCCTCGCTCGAGCCGGTCTCCTCGGATTGGGCGGAAATCTCCACCGTCCCGGGTTTCATCTCGCCCGCCGGCTTGATGTCGATCCGCGCCACGTTGGTGCTGTCGCGGGCGATGATCTCTGCCTGCTTGCAGGCCTTGAGCATTTCTCCGGCCGAGATGACCGTGCGGGTCTTGTACGTGCGGGGGATCACCTGCTTGTAGGGAGGGAAATTGCCGTCGATGAGCTGGGAGACCAGCTCCACGTCTTTCATGTGGAAGATGACCTGGCCGCGCCCCTTGGGGATGAGCATCTGGATGGTCTGCTCGGGGTCGCTGGCGACGCGGGCCAGCTCGGAGAGCGCGCGGGCAGGGATGATGGCGGTGAGGTCCTGGCTGACCGGGTTGGCGAGCACCGCCCGCCGCTCGGAGATGCGAAAGCCATCCGCCGCGGCCAGGGTGATCTCGCTCCCCGCAACGGTCACCAGCACGCCCATCAGCACCGGCCGGGCTTCATCGGTCGAGGCGGCGAAGACCACCTGCTGCACCATCTCCTTGAAATCCGCGACGTTCAGCATCACCCCGTCCGCCAGGTCCGGGGCCGGGAAGGGGGGAAACTCCTGGGCGTCGATGCCTTTAATGTCGCTGGTCGAGGCCCCGCAGCGGACGTTGAGCGCCTGGGTGCGGGTATTGAGCGTCAGGCTCACCTGGTCCACCGGGAGGGTGCTGACCAGGTCGGTGAAGGTGCGGGCGGGAACGGTGGTCGAGCCCTCTTCTTCGATCCGGGCGCTGATCCAACAGGTGATCCCCAGCTCCAGGTTGGTGGCCGAGAGGCGCAGGCGGCCCTCATCGGTGGCGATGAGCACATTGGAGAGGACGGGCAAAGTGCTGCGTGTGGAGACGGCCCGCGAGACAATGCTCAGCCCGTGGGCAAGGTTCTGCTGGGATACAGTCGCTTTCATGCGGATCGGTCCTCGGTAGGGTCTGGAATAAAATATTTGATGGTAAAAGTATACAACGGCGGGCCGAAATTGAGTAGTCTCTCGGGCGTTCCCCCAAAACGAGAGGCCGCTCGCGAGCGGCCCCTACGTTTGATCCCCGCGGCGGGTGATCGAGATATTTATCCTGTCAGAGGCGCCTCGCGAGCCCCCAGGGGTTCTTGCCCGGGACGAGGCGCCCCTCCTCAAAAATGGCTTACAGCCAGCCGCGCAGCTCCATGGCCTTGACCACGCGGTTGATCGCCACCATGTAGGCGGCGTCGCGCATGTAGACCTTCTCGCTGGTATGCATTTCCAGCACGCTGCTGAACGCCTGGGTCATCTTGGTGTCCAGCCGCTGGATCACCTCTTCCTTGGTCCAGTAGAAGTTCATGTCGTTCTGGACGCTCTCGAAGTACGAGACGGTCACGCCGCCGGCGTTGCACAGGAAATCCGGGACGTTGAAGATTTCGTGCTGCTTCAGGTATTCGTCGGCCTCGGGGGTGGTGGGGCCGTTGGCGCCTTCCGCCAGCAGGCGCACCCGCTTGCTGATCTGCCCGACGCTCTCGCCGGTGATCTGGCCTTCCAGCGCGGCGGGGATCAGCACGTCCACGTCCTTGCTCAGCCAGGCCATGCCGTCTTCGATCACGTAGCCGGCCCCGCGCGCCTTTTCCTTGGAGATCGAGCCGTACTGGTCGGTGATCGTCATCAGATAGCGCGGGTCGACGCCGTCCGGGTGGCTGACCGTGTAGGAGGTGCGGTCATCGCGGTCCCAGTACGAGACGCAGGCCACCTTGCCGCCCAGGATCTCGCGGAAGCCGATCGCCGCATACTGCGACACGTTGCCGAAGCCCTGGAGGGCCGCGACGGAGCTCTTCGGGTCCATCCCCAGGTACTTCATCGCCTCGCGCACGGCGTAGATGGCCCCGAAGCCTGTGGCCTCGGTCCGGCCGAGCGAGCCGCCGCCGCCCAGGGGCTTGCCGGTGATCACGCCGGGTGTGTACGCGCCGGCCAGCTTGGAGTATTCATCCATCATCCAGCCCATCATCTGCGGCGTCGTGCCGACATCCGGAGCCGGGACGTCCATGCGCGGGCCGAGGTTGTGCCACATCTGGTCGATGAAGCCGCGGCACAGGCGCTCCTTCTCGGTCACCGAGAGGGTCGCCGGGTCGATCGCCACCCCACCCTTGCCGCCGCCCAGGGGGATATCCGCCACGGCGCACTTCCAGGTCATCCAGGTCGCCAGCGCCCGGATGGTATCGATCGTCTCGGAAGGGTGAAAGCGAATGCCGCCCTTGTTCGGGCCGCGGGCATCGTTATGCTGCACGCGGTACCCATTGAACACGCGCAGGGATCCGTCGTCCATTCTGACCGGGATGCGGAAGTGGAACTCCCGCAGCGGCCAGCGGAGCATTTCGCAGACGGAGTTATCCAGCTTGAGCAGGCCGGCGACGTGGTCAAACTGCCGCTGAGCCATTTCAAATGCATTGGTACTTGCTGCCATGGTCATCTCCTCTAATCAGGATGGGGTGGAAATGGGATTATGAACGCCCGGTTTCTCCGAAAGGTCTTGCTAGAAAAATATAAGCGGGCACACCGGTGTGCCCGCTTTTTCGACCTTTGTTACAGGATTGAGATGGAAACAGCCTGTTCCGCACGTTCCCTCCCAGCTTGTGCACCGTTAACCTTAATCTAGATCTTTTTTTCCGTCAATAGGATGAAAATCACATCCTCCCGAGATCACCGCGGCGATTCGCGCTTCAGCTCCGCCAGCTGGCGCGCCAGCTCGGCCTGGACCCGCTGCGGGTTGGCCTGCCCCCCGGCCTGGCGCATGACCTGGCCAAAGAACCAGTTGGAAAGGGTTTCCTTACCCCCCCGGTAGGCAGCCGCTTCCTGGGGGTGAGCGGCGATGACCCGGCTCACCAGCTGGGAGATCACCGCCTCATCCGAGATCTGGCGCAGGCCGCGTCGGGCGATGATCTCCTCGGCTGTCTGGCCGCTGGCGTACATGCCGGCCAGGACTGTCTTGGCGGTGGGCATGTTGATCTCCCCCCGCCCCAGCCGCTCGAGCAGCTCCACCAGCGCCGCCGGGCTCACCGGGCAGGCTTCGATCCGGCCGCCCGCCTGGTTGATCAGACCGAAGAGCTCGCCGGTGATCCAGTTCGAGACCGTTTTGGGGGAGACCTGCCCGCCCGCCCCTGCCGCGCGGAGGGCGGCCAGGAAGTAGTCCGCCGCCGGCGGGTCTTCGACCAGCACGGACGCGTCCTGCAGGCTGAGGCCGTACGCTTCCAGGAAGCTGCGCCGGCGCGCCGGCGGCAGCTCGGGCAGCTGCTGGCGCACCCGCTCGGTCCAGGCCGGGTCGACCACCAGCGGCGGCAGGTCCGGTTCGGGGAAGTAGCGGTAGTCGTGAGCCTCTTCCTTGCTCCGCTGGGAGTAGGTCTGGTCCTTCTCGTCGTCCCAGCCCAGGGTCTCCTGCGCAATTTTGCC
>JAJYJF010000207.1 GCA_021796375.1 Chloroflexota bacterium
TACGTCAACCGGATCTCGCCTGCCTGCCAGGCCTGCCAGACCGCCGCGGACAGCGCTACCTTTTTCATTTCCCTGCGCTGTCACCGCAGCTGCTTCTACTGCTTCAACCCCAACCAGGAAGACTACGAGCACTTCCAGCGGCATACTCGCGACCTTAAAGCCGAGCTGGATGAGATGCGGGCCCGGGGCCAGCGCCTGCGCCAGGTGGGGCTGACGGGGGGAGAGCCCCTGCTGCATAAGGACAAAGCCGTGGCGTTCTTTCAATACGCGCGCCAGGTCTTCCCCGGCGTCTACACCCGCCTGTATACCAGCGGGGACCACGCCAACGCCGAAATCCTGCAGGAGCTGAAGGATGCCGGGCTGGACGAGATCCGCTTCAGCATTCGCATGCACGACCTGGCCAAGCGGCGCAGCTTCACCCTCGACCAGATCCGCCTGGCGAAGCAGTACATCCCCAACGTAATGGTTGAGATGCCTATCCTGCCGGGGACGATCGTGGAGATGAAGGAAATCCTGACCGCGCTGGATGAAGCCGGGATCTACGGGGTCAACCTGCTCGAGTTCTGCTATCCCTACCACAACGCGGCTGTTTTTCGCATGAAAGGCTACCAGATCAAGCCGCGCCCGTACCGGGTGCTGTACGATTACTGGTACGCCGGCGGCCTGCCAGTGATGGGCAGCGAGGCGGTCTGCCTGGCGCTCCTGGATTACGCGCTGGATACGAAGATGAAGATGGGCGTCCATTACTGCTCGCTCGAGAACAAGCATACCGGCCAGCTGCGCCAGCAGAACAGCGCGGCGCGCCTTTCCCGGCTGTACCGCTTCTCCCAGAGGGATTATTTCATCAAATCCGCCAAAGTCTTTGGCGAGGACGTTCCCAAGGCGCTGGCCTGCTTCAAGAAAGAGCGCTTCGACGGCTACCAGCTGGCTCCAGACCAGGACTCGCTTGAATTCCCCGTCGATAAGGTCAGCCTGCTGCGCAAGCAGGACCTGGAGGCTGGCCTGGCTTACTACGTGCTCGAGGACCGGGACGGCGGGCCGGTGCTGCGCGAGTTGAAAGTCGATCTCATCCACCCGGCCAGCTTTCGCCTTTCCGATATTTGATGTAAAGGAAGAACCCATGTCCATGCAGCAGCTGATCGTCGAGAATACACCCTTCGCACACCTGCTCCAGGCTTCGGCGGAGCATCACTCGCATGTCTGCCCCCGGCAGGTGATCGGCGTGCGCATGGGACAGTACGCCGGGCAGCTCCTCGGGCTGCAGGTGCCCCAGGCGGGGAAACGCCTGTTCACCTTCATCGAGACGGACGGCTGCATGCTGGACGGCGTGGTCGCCGGCACCGGCTGCACGGTCGGCCGGCGGACCATGCACATCTACGACTTTGGCAAGATGGCGGCGAGCTTTGTGGACCGCGAGACGGAGCAGGCCGTGCGCATTGCGCCCAACCCGCAGGCCAGGGAATCCTGCCCGCAGTACGCGCCGGACGCCGCCGACCATTGGCACGCGTACGTTTATGCTTACCAGGTGATGCCGGTGGACAGGTTGCTGGTGGCCCAGCTCATCCACCTGACGGTCTCCATGGAGGCCATCATCAGCCGCAAGAAAGCCCGCGCCGTGTGCGACTGCTGCGGCGAGGAGATCTTCAACGACCGCGAAGTGGTCGCGAACGGGACGGTGCTGTGCCGTGCATGCGCCGGGCAGGCGTATTATGCTGCCCGCCAAACGGTAGCGGTGGATGCCCTGCCCGGGCTGCTCTGCGTTGAACCCCGCTGAGGCGCATCTGGTGCGTTCAGGGGCCTTCCCGCCGGGAGGGGAAGCGAGCCGCGCTCCATGTATGGTAAAGCCGGGAGGGCAAACCCGACACCGTCTGAGGAAAAGTTAATCGATCCCCGTCCACCTGGCATCCAGCATCTCCATTTCCAGAAGCCATCCCCGGCATTCATCAATCCAGGTTCTTTGAATAAAACCCCCACCCCAACCCCGCCCCCAGATTGCGTTTCCCGGCAGCAGCTGGCCCTCTGGGGGCGTCGCACGGCTGCGCCTCGGGATGCGGGGCAAGGGACCGGGACTGCAGGTCCCTCGGTTCCCTTGGGATGTACCAAAGGGCGGAGAGGCTAACTGGCCCCTCCGCCTTCCTGTTAGATCATCCCCTTTCCGCGCATTTCATTGCCAATAAACTGAGCGCACCCGGGTCAGAGTTAATACTTGACAAACCCGCTTCGATTTGCTATCCTGTTATCGTTCACGGGAACGATAACAATCCATCCTGAAGGGCCGTGTGGCTTGAAAAAGAGTACCAGGGCTACGATTAAACAGGTCGCGATGGTCGCCGGGGTCTCCACCCAGACCGTCTCCCGGGTGATCAACGACCGCCCGGACGTCTCGCCGGAGACGCGCGAGCGCATTCTCCGGGTGATCGACCAGCTCAGCTACCGGCCAAGCGCCCTGGCCCGCAGCCTGATCCAGCGGCGCAGCTACTCCCTGGGGGTTGTCACCGCCGGGCTGAAGTATATCGGCCCGTCGCGAACCCTGAACGGTATCACGGGAGGCGCCGCCGAGCTGGGTTATGCCCTGATCCTCGAGGAGCTGCCCCACTTCGAGACCGAAGACGTGAAGCCGCTGCTGCAGAACCTGCTGGCCCGGCACGTGGACGGCATCGTCTGGGCGGTGCCCCAGATCGGCGATAACCACCGCTGGGTGCGAGAATCCCTCCGTGAAATCCCCATCCCGATCATTTTTATCTCCTCGCAGGCCCACCCGGGCGCCTCCAGCGTGGCCGTGGATAACCGGGCCGGAGCGGCCCTGGCTGTGCGGCACCTGCTGGAGGGCGGCCGCCGGCGGATCGGGCATATCAGCGGGCCGCTGGATTGGTGGGAAGCCCGCGAGCGCAAGCTGGCCTGGAACGAGACCCTCGAGGGTGCCGGCGCCCCGGCCGGCGAGAATCAGTGGGCAGAGGGGAACTGGTCGTCTTCCAGCGGCGAAGCCGCCTTCGAGCAACTGCTCCGCTCCTACCCGGGGATGGACGCCGTCTTCGTCGGAAATGACCAGATGGCGCTTTCGGTGCTGTCGGCCGCCCACCGCAAGGGGATGCGCATCCCCCAGGACCTGGCGGTGGTCGGCTTCGACAATATCGTCGAATCGGCCTACTTCTGGCCTTCGCTCACCACGGTCCATCAAGACCAGCACGAGCTGGGCTGCCGCGCGGTGCAGGAGCTGGCGGCCCAGATTGAGCTGGCCCAAAGCGACCAAAAAATCGAGCCCAAAACCATCATGCTGACCGCCGAGCTGATCGTCCGAGACAGCTCGATCACGCGATAAACCGGAGGAGAATGGGATGGACATTAAAACCTTTGAGGCGTGGTTCGTTACCGGGAGCCAGCACCTGTACGGGGAGGAGGTGCTCCAGAAAGTCGCCGGCCATGCTCGGGAGATGGTCAGCTGGATGGATGGGTCCGGCCGGCTGCCGGTCAGGATCGTCTTCAAACCCGTGGTGACGACCCCGGAGGCCATCACCGCGGTCTGCCAGGAAGCGAATCTCTCGCCGACCTGCATCGGCCTGGTGACCTGGATGCACACCTTCTCGCCGGCCAAGATGTGGATCGCCGGGCTTAACCTGCTGCGCAAACCGCAGCTCCACCTGCATACCCAGTTCAACCGCGATCTGCCCTGGTCCGAGATCGACATGGATTTCATGAACCTGAACCAGTCTGCCCACGGCGACCGCGAGTACGGTTTCATCAACAGCCGGATGCGCCTGAAGCGCAAGGTCGTGGTTGGCTTCTGGCAGGATGAAGACGTTTTGGAGCAGATGGCGGCCTGGATGCGCGCCGCCAGCGCCTGGCAGGATGCCCAGGGCGCCCGCGTCGCTCGCTTCGGCGATAACATGCGCGAGGTGGCCGTGACCGAGGGAGACAAGGTCGAGGCGCAGATCCGCCTGGGGTATTCGGTGAACGGATACGGGGTTGGGGACCTGGTGAAGTACGTCAGCGACGTCCCGGAGAAGGCCGTCGACCGCCTGGTGGAAGCATACGACGAGGAGTATCTCGTCGCCGATTCCCTGCGGCCCGGCGGCGCGCAGCGCGGCGCGCTGCGCGAGGCCGCCCGCATCGAGCTGGGCATGCGCGCCTTCCTGGAGGAAGGCCATTTCAAAGCCTTCACCACCACGTTCGAGGACCTGCACGGGCTCAGCCAGCTCCCGGGTCTGGCCGTCCAGCGCCTGATGGCGGACGGCTTCGGCTTCGGCGCAGAAGGGGATTGGAAGACGGCCGCGCTGGTGCGGGCGATGAAGGTCATGAGCGCGGGCCTCGCGGGAGGGACGTCTTTCATGGAGGATTACACCTACGACTGGGACCCGGAGTGCCCGAAAGCGCTGGGCGCCCACATGCTCGAGGTCTGCCCGTCGACCGCCTCCCAAAAGCCGTCGCTGGAGATCCACCCGCTATCCATCGGTGGCAAGGCCGATCCGGTCCGGCTGGTCTTCTCCGTGCCGAGCGGGCCCGCCATCAACGTCACCCTGGTCGACATGGGCAGCCGGTTCCGCATGATCGTGAACGAGGTCGACGTCGTCCAGCCCGAAAAACCCCTCGCGCGGCTGCCGGTCGCTTCCGCGGTGTGGGTGCCGCGCCCCAACCTGAAAACGGCGGCAAAATGCTGGATCCTGGGGGGCGGCGCGCACCACACCGGTTTCAGCCAGGCCTTGACCCGCGAGCACCTGCTGGATTTTGCCGAGATGGCCGGGCTCGAATGCCTGGTCATCGGGTCGGACACCCGGCCGGATGATTTTGCCCAGGCGCTGCGGTGGAACGATCTCTACTATTACCTTTCCAAGGGGCTTTGAGCCCAGGAGGGCAGGATGTCGAAATATGCGGTTGGCGTTGACTTTGGCACCGAATCGGGACGGGCGGTCCTGGTCGAGGTTGCGACCGGGCGGGAGGTAGCCAGCTCCGTTTACGTCTATCAAAATGGGGTGATCGACGAGGCGCTGCCGGTGGAAGGGCAGGCGGTCCGCCTGGACCCTGAATGGGCGCTGCAAGATCCGCAGGATTACCTGCGCACCTTTCAAAATGCCGTCCCGGCGGCGCTGGC